>NZ_JRVI01000018.1:0-16629 GCF_000783375.1 Sphingomonas sp. Ant20 | reverse complement strand
GGCCGCCGTGTTGGCCGCGGTGGCGGCCCCGCCCCGGTCGGACGGCCGCGCAATCTGGCCGATGCCGTTGGGATAGGCCGTATCGGCACGCGTCGGGTCGAAGCGCAGCGCGTCGTCCATCACCTGCCGCTTCGTCGTCGACAGCGTGATCAACTGCGCGACTTTCTCGTCGAGCGTCATCCGCGCCATGAGATCGCGGACCCGCAGGTCGACGGGCGCGCGGGATCCCGGTAGACGAGCGAGTCCTTTGCAGCGCTTGCCAGTCCGGGGGCCAGACCGGACGTCAAAGTCGCGAGCGACGCCGAACCCAGCCAGCGGAGCATGCCGCGGCGACTGGTCGCGATTGTCCTGAAACTCGTGCCGCTCACCCATCGTCTCCTGTCGTCAAACGCGGCATTGCTGTCGATGCCGTCATCGTGATAGCGATAACATGTTCGACAAGCAGACCCGTTGTCAATGCGGGAGGCTGTGCCGGGAGAGGAAAGAATGATGCGAGTGCGTTGGCTTTGCGTGGCGGTCGCGGTTGCGATGGCAAGTACGACCGGGGCGCAGGCAGAGGACGGCTACGACCTCTGGATGCGTTACCGCCCCTTGGCGAAAGAGGCGGCGACGGCGCTCGACCGGGACGCCGAATCGGTCGAAATGCGCGGCCAGTCGGCAACGTTGCGCGCCGCCGCGGACGAGCTTCGCCGCGGTCTCGCGGGGCTGACCGGGCACGCTTTTGCCATGGGTCCGAGCCCACATCCGATCCTGCTGGCGACCTCGGCCGACGGAGACGTCGCCGCCTCGGCCTGCCGCTGAACGACCTCGGCGACGAAGGCTATGTCGTGCGGCAGGTGCGTCTCGGCGGCCGCGACGTCACGCTGGTGACGGGGCGTACCGATCGCGGCGTGCTCTACGGCAGCTTCGCGCTGCTGCGCCACATCCAGACCGGCGGCCGGATCGACCGGATCGCGCTCGCCTCGGCACCGCGGGTGAAGCTGCGCGTGCTGAACCACTGGGACAATCTCGATGGTGTGGTCGAGCGCGGCTATGCCGGCCAGTCGCTCTGGGACTGGTGGACGCTGCCCGACTTCAAGGATCCCCGCTACACCGACTATGCGCGCGCCAATGCGTCGATCGGCATCAACGGCACGGTTCTCAACAACGTCAACGCCAAGCCCGACAGCCTGTCCGCCAGCTATATCGCCAAGGCGGCCGCGCTCGCCGATGTCTTCCGCCCCTATGGCATTAAGGTCTATCTGTCGGCCCGGTTCTCCGCGCCGATCGAGCTCGGCAAGCTGAAGACGGCAGACCCGCTCGACCCCCAGGTTGCGGCCTGGTGGAAGGCGAAGAGCGACGAGATCTACCGCGCGATTCCGGATTTTGGCGGCTTTCTCGTCAAGGCCAATAGCGAAGGCCAGCCGGGGCCGCGCGATTATCACCGCAGCCACGCCGACGGCGCGAACATGCTCGCAGCGGCGGTCGCGCCGCATGGCGGCATCGTGATGTGGCGGGCGTTCGTCTATGCCGACACCGACCCGGACGACCGCGCGAAACAGGCCTATACCGAGTTCAAGCCGCTCGACGGCAAGTTCGCCGCCAACGTCATCGTCCAGGTCAAGAACGGCGCGATCGACTTCCAGCCGCGCGAGCCGTTCCATCCGCTGTTCGGGGCAATGCCCAGGACGCCGCTGATGCTCGAGTTTCAGATCACGAAGGAATATCTCGGCTTTGCGACGCACCTCGCCTATCTCGGGCCGCTCTTCGCCGAGACGCTCGGCAGCGAGACCTTCGCCGGCGGCAAGCGCGCGACGGTCGCCCAAATCGTCGAGGGCGGCATCAATCGCCACGCGCTGACCGGCATGGCGGGGGTCGCCAATGTCGGCCGCGACCGCGACTGGGCCGGATCGACCTTCAACCAGGCGAACTGGTTCGCGTTCGGGCGGATGGCCTGGGATCCGACGATCGGCGCACAGCCGGTCGCGCGCGAATGGGCGGCGATGACCTTCGGGCCGAACCCCGCGATCGTCGCGCCGGTGACGGACATGATGATGGGCTCGCGGGAAGCCGTGGTCGACTATATGACGCCGCTCGGGCTCGCGCACGTCATGGCGACGGGCCATCATTATGGCCCCGGTCCGTGGGTTGCCGACCTGAAGCGTCCGGAGTGGAATCCGGTCTATTATCACCGCGCGGACAAGGCCGGGATCGGCTTCGACCGGACGCGCACCGGCAGCAACGCCGTCGCGCAATATGCCCCAGAGCTTGCCCGACGTCTGGCCGATCCAGCGACGACACCGGAGCGTGACCTGCTGTGGTTCCATCACGTGTCATGGGACCGGCCGATGGCATCGGGGCGCAGCCTCTGGGCCGAGATGGTCCATGATTATGATCGCGGCGTCGGCTATGTCGCGGACATGCGCCAGCGCTGGGACGGGCTGCGCGGCCAGGTCGATGCCGAACGCTGGGCCAAGACCGCGACCTATCTGGGTATCCAGGAACGCGAGGCCCGGTGGTGGCGCGATGCCAGCCTCGCCTATTGGATGTCGGTGAACGGCCGGTCGCTGCCGGCCGGCGCTGCTGCGCCCGCGCATGATCTCGACTGGTACAAGGCGCAGCACCCCGCCTTTGCCCCGGGCAACCCGCAATGAGCGGCCTTATGGAGAAAGCGATGACTGTGGGATCTTCGGTAGCCAGGCCGACGGCGTGGCTGTTGGCAGCATTGCTCGCGACCGGCGCGGATGCCCAGCGCGCCGCGCCGGCTCAGCGGTGGACCGGGAGCTGGGGCTCTGCGCAGATGATCGCGACAGGAGACAATGCGCTGCCGGCCGACCGCGCCGGCGCG
The DNA here is from genome assembly GCF_000783375.1 of Sphingomonas sp. Ant20. Lineage (NCBI taxonomy): Bacteria > Pseudomonadati > Pseudomonadota > Alphaproteobacteria > Sphingomonadales > Sphingomonadaceae > Sphingomonas > Sphingomonas sp. Ant20. The sequence continues at coordinate 13,802 of NZ_JRVI01000018.1, read as the reverse complement.
ATCACGCTCCGACAGGTCGTCCGTCTGTCGGCTGGCGGCACACAGGTCCGCGTGCGGCTGTCCAACGCGTTCGGCACCCAGCCGCTCAGGATCGGCGCGGCGCATATTGCCCGGCCGACCGCTCTCGGCACCTCGCGTATCGCGGGCGGCACGACGCTTCGCTTTGCCGGACAGGTGAACGCCGTCATCCCGGCGGGTGGGGAGATCTACTCGGATCCGGTCGCGCTCGCGTTCGCACCCGGGGCCGACCTCGCCGTCAGCCTCTATCTGCCCGATCCCGCCACGCCGCAGACCGGCCATCCCGGTGCGCGGGCCACCAGCTTCACGGTCGCGGGCAATCACGTCGCCGACCCGCTTCTCGCAGGCGCGACCACGACGCCACACTGGTATGCTCTCGCCGATGTCGAGGTCGCGGGGCCCGGCGTCGCCCAGGTCACCAGCGCGGCACGCCCGACGACGATCGTCACGATCGGCGATTCGATCACCGATGGCTATGGCGTCGCCCCGGAACGCAACAGCCGCTGGCCCGACATCCTCGCCGAACGGCTGCGCGCGGCACCGGCGACACGCCCGCTCGGCGTCGTCAATGCCGGCATCGGCGGCAACCGGATATTGCTCGACGGGCTCGGTCCCAACCTTGTTGCCCGGTTCGACCGCGACGTGATCGCGCGCAGCGGCGTCGGCTGGGCGATCCTGCTCGAAGGGGTGAACGATCTCGGCGTCTTGACGCGCGACGCTCCGGCATCGCCCGAAGACCATGCGGCGCTCGTCGCGCAACTGACCGCCGGCTTCCGCCAGCTGGCCGACCGCGCGCATGCACATGGTATCAAGATCATCGGCGGCACGGTGATGCCGTTCGGCGGCAATGACTATTATCACCCGGACGCCGCGCTCGAGGCCGATCGCCAGGCGGTCAACAGCTTCATCCGCAACTCGGGCGTCTTCGATGCGGTGATCGACTTCGACCGGGTGATGCGCGATCCGCGCCGTCCCGACCGTCTCGCGCCGGCGTTCGACTCAGGCGATCATCTTCACCCGTCCGAAGCGGGCTATCGGGCGATGGGTGCCGCGGTGCCGCTCGCGCTGTTCACCACGCCGCAGCGCTGAGCACGCGCCCGGCATGACGGTCGCGCCGGTCCCCCGCCTGTGCCGCCGGACCGGGTGATCAGTTCGCCCGTTCCTGCGGTTGGTCCGAACCTGCCTGAACAGGCCCCGCCCCGCTTTCCAATGACGGGGCAGGTCTCTCCCTGTCTCAAGTATTAAATAATCATATTTAAGTCATTTTATCGGCTATGGCTTTACTGCCACTGTGTCTAAAATACGCGACACAGAATACAGATTACCGTTGACAGTATTCGTGCCCATGGTAGCCCTATCACACACCGCCAATAAGAGCGGTTTCGGAAGGGCTGCGGTCATGCCGCAAAGGGGGAGAGAATGATGAGGGGTTCGTCCATACTCAATGCACTCGTGCGTTCGAGTTCGATTGCCACAGTTGCCGTTTGCCTGCTGAATCCGGCACAGACCTTCGCGCAAATGGCGCCAGGCACCGAGACAGGGTCGCCTGCGACTGCCGCGCAGCCAGCGCTTCCGGCGACATCCACCGCGCAAGACGCAGGGCAGACCGCGAGCCAGGATCCACAATCGGCCCCCGGGGACGAGATCGTCATCACCGGCATCCGCGCCAGCCTTGGTCGCGCTATCGACATCAAGCGCAACTCGGCCGCGTCGTCGACGCCATCTCGGCCGAGGATATCGGCAAGTTCCCCGACACCAACCTCGCGGAATCGCTGCAGCGCGTCACCGGCGTCTCGATCAGCCGCGCCAACGGCGAAGGCTCGCAGGTTGCCGTCCGCGGCTTCAGCGGCGGCTTCAACCTCGTCACCCTGAACGGCCGCCAGCTTCCGGCGACCAGCATCGACACGAGCACCGGCAACGCGTTTGCGACCGGTACGGGTCGTTCGTTCGATTTCCAGAATCTCGCATCCGAGGGTGTCGCCACGCTCGAGGTCTACAAGACCGGCCGCGCCAACATCCCGTCGGGCGGCATCGGTGCGGCGATCAACGTCGTCACCCGCCGACCGCTGTCGTCGAGCGAGAGCGGCCTTTCGGGGTCGATCGGTGCCAAGGGGCTGTATGACAGCTCGGTCGAGAAGGCGGAAGGCGATCTGAGCAAGATCACGCCAGAGCTGTCCGGCCTCATCAACTACAAGAACCCGAACGAAACCTTCGGCGTCAATGTGTTCGGCAGCTATCAGCTGCGCGAATCCGCTTCGGTTCAGTCCAACCCCAATTACTGGAACATCGTGCCGCTGGCCGATTTCCTCAACACGGCGGGCGCCTATATCCGGCCGACGACGGTGATCACCAATCGCCCGACGACTGAATATGTCCAGATACCGAACGACAGCCGGTACCAGTTCTCCGAGAACCGCCGCGAGCGTCTGAACGGCCAGGCCAACATCCAGTTCAAGCCGTCCGACCGGTTCGAAATCTCGATCGACGGCATGTATGCCCGGAACAAGCTGAGCGAAGAGCGCAGCGAGCAGACCAACTGGTTCCAGCGCCCATTCACCGAAGTCACCTTCGACGACAACAAGCAGATGCAGAGCGCGGTGATCCTCGCCGAGTCGATCCAGGCGGACAAGGGTTACGAGCAGCAGCGTTTCGCGACCAAGACCGAGCTCTATTCAGTCGGTGGCAATGTGAAGTGGGACTTCACCGACAATCTGCGACTGACGCTCGACGCCAACCATGCCAAGTCGAAGACCAATCCGGATAACGCGAACGGAACCTCGGCGACGACGATCTCGATCGGTGCGCCGGTACGCTCCTCGCACAAGGTCGACTTCACCACCGGCTTCCCGCAGCAGTCCGAGACGATCAACGACTGCACCGCAACCAACGGTGGTCGCGGCGGCAACTGCAACAACACGCTCGACATCGCGGATCTGGGTAGCCAGGTCGCACGGAAGATCACGTCGACCCAGGAAGCCCGGATCAACCAGTTCGGCGGCGACGTCGCCTGGGACCTGGGCGGGGGCAGCAAGTTCAACGTCGGCGGCAACTATATCGACGCGAACATGCGCTCGACCACGGTCAACACGATCCAGACCCTCGGCGACTGGGGCATCACGGATACCGGTCGCGTCGCAGAACTCGCCGGCGATCTCGTCGACACCTTCTGCCTGACCTGCAAGTTCGACAAATATGATCCGAAGTCGACAGGCTCGTCACTGGTCGCCTTCCGCGCCAACGCGGTCGATCTGCTCGACGTCTTCGAGCCTTTCTACGCCGCCCGCGGCAACGCGGTCTCGCCGAGCCCGTCCTCGGACGATACCGTCGGTGAGAAGACCTGGGCGGCCTATGGCCAGATCACCTGGGCCGGTGAACTCGGCGGACGCCGCGCCAATGCGCTGATCGGCGCCCGCTATGAAAAGACGCGGGTCAAGTCGATCGGCATCCAGTCGGTGCCGAGCGGCATTCGCTGGTCGCAGGACAATGACTTCGCGGTCGATGGCGGGCCGCCCAGCGGCGCCGTCACGGTCAAGGCGAGCTACGACAATCTGTTGCCATCGCTCGATTTCAACATCGAACCGATCGACAACGTCATGGCGCGCGCCTCGTTCAGCCGCACGCTCGCCCGTCCCGACTATGGCAACCTCTTTGCCTCCGTCAGCGCCGGGGCGCCGAACCGCCCGACCGCGCTCGGTGCGGCCCCTGCGGGCGCAACGCGTCAGGATCCGGCGCTGTTGCCGCTGGTCTCGGACAATTTCGACGTGTCGCTCGAATGGTATTACAAGCCGACGAGCTTCGTGTCGGTCGGCTTCTTCAACAAGGACGTCCGCAACTTCATCGGCAACCAGGTCACCAGCGGCAATCTGTTCGGGCTGCGTGACCCGGGTTCGGGCGCGGCCGGTTCGCGCTCGGGTACCGCGCTGGCCTATCTCCAAGCCAACGGCCTCCCGCTCAGCGACATCAACCTGTTCTCCTACACCGCGTTGCTGACGCAGAATAACGGGAACCAGGCGGCCGCATCCGCCGCGTTCCAGAACAATATCGATCCCGCGACGGGTGGCCTGAGGACGCAGTTCGTCGTCGATCTGGCCAATGCGGTCGACATCGTCGCCGATCCCAACGATCCCCTGTTCGAGTTCGCGATCAGCGGACCGGTCAACAACCGCGAGGGCAACATCCACGGGTTCGAGGTCGCCTGGACCAACTTCTTCGGTCAGACCGGCTTCGGCTTTGCGGTGTCGTACACCAAGGTCAATGGCGACGTGAACGTCGATCCCTATGCCGATCCCAACGTCAACATCTTCGCACTGACCGGCCTCGGCGACAGCGCGAACCTGACCGGCATCTATGACAAGAACGGGCTTTCGGCGCGTGTCTCGTACAACTGGCGCGACAAATATCTGTCGGGCACCAACCAGGGCGGCAACCGCAACCCGCTCTTCACCGCAGCCTTCGGGACGCTCGACGCGAGCATCAGCTACGACATCGCGCAGAGCTTCTCGATCTCGCTCGAGGCGGTCAATCTGACGAGCGAACCGTTCCGCCAATATGCCCGTACCGAGACCAATCTGGTCTATGTGCAGGAACTGAAGCCGCGCTTCTATCTCGGCGCACGCTACCGCTTCTGAGCACGGGCCGGCGTGCGCCTCGGCGCGCGCCGGACACCGCATCGGGCAATGGAGGGGCCGCAGCACCGTGCCGCGGCCTTTTCCTGTTGTCCGACGCCGCCTGGCTGATAGACCCGGACAAAAAGGGACCGGAGCGGATGAACCCCGTACAGATCAATAATATCGATCATGCCGACCTGCGCGTCAGCCCACGCGCCGGCGCTGCATTCAATGACGCGGCCAATCAGGCGCTGGTCTTCCCCGCCGAATTCGAGGAACTGCAACGCGAATTCGCGATCGTGTTCCGCCGCCGCGACGAAGGTCTTCAGGCCTATGTGCTGCTGGGGCTCGACCGCGACGAGAATCTCTTTCTCACCGACGACCGCTGGACCAGCCGCTACGTCCCCGCCAGCCACCGGCGCGGTCCCTTCTCGATCGGCATGACCCGGTCCGCACCGGACGATGTCGGCGAGGCGATGCTGCAGGTCGATCTCGACGATCCGCGCGTCGGTGACCCGGCGGGTCTTCCGCTGTTCCTCGAGCATGGCGGCAACACGCCCTATCTCGATCATGTCACCGGCGTGCTGCGGCTGCTGTACGAGGGGATGGACACCGCGCCCGCCGCCTATGCCGCGCTCGACGACGCCGGGCTGCTCGCGCCGGTCACGCTCACCATCGATGTCAGCGACGAACGCCGCTACACCGTACCCGACGTACTCGTCGTCGACCTCGAGCAGCTCGCGGCGCTCAGCGGCCCGCCGCTCGAACAATTGCACCGCTCGGGCATCCTGCGGCTCGCCATCCTTGCCGCGTCATCGCTCGGCAATATCCAGCAGCTGATTGCACACAAGCAACAGCGGCTCGCGGCAGTCGATTGACCCCGGTGCCCGCCATCACCCGCCGGACACGCGTGATCGAAGGGGCGGACGCGCGGACCCTGCCCGTCGCCGATCTGATCGCGGAGGGCCGCCCGACGATCCTGCGCGGTCTTGCCCGCGACGTGCCGCTCGTCGCTGCGGCGCGTCAGGGTCCCGCGGCCGCGGTAGGCTGGCTCAAGCGGTTCGATGGCGGCCAGCCGGTGACGGCCTATATCGGCGACCCCGCGATCGGCGGCCGTTTCGGATACACGGCCGACTGCACCGCGCTCAACTTCACCCGCGAGCGCGGATCGCTGTCCGCCTATCTCGACCAGCTTCTCGCCGGCATCGACGATGCCGCCGCGCCCAGCATCTATATCGGTTCGACCGACATCGATCAGTACCTCCCCGGCCTCCGGGACCAGGCAGTGCTCCCCTTCGGCGATCCCGAACTCATCGCGCATCCGCCGCTGGTCAGTATCTGGATCGGCAACCGGACGACCGCCTCGGCGCATCACGACATGTCGAACAACATTGCGGTCACGTTGGTCGGGCGGCGGCGCTTCACGCTCTTCCCGCCCGAGCAGGTCGCCAACCTCTATCCGGGGCCGCTCGAACCGACGCCCGCGGGCCAGGTCGTCTCGATGGTCAATTTCGATGCGCCCGACTTCACCCGCCATCCCGGCTTTGCCGATGCGCTGGCGGTGGCCGAAGTCGCGGAGATGGAGCCCGGCGACGCGCTCATCTACCCGGCCTTGTGGTGGCACCAGGTCGAGGCGCTCGATCCGTTCAACGCGATGATCAACTATTGGTGGAACCCGACGCCGCGCTTCATGGACACGCCGCAGAACACGTTGCTGCACGGCCTGCTCAGCCTGCGCGACCGGCCCGAGCATGAGAAGCGCGGGTGGCAGGCGTTGTTCGACTATTATGTCTTCGGCGATGCGGCCCGCGCCGGCGCGCATCTCCCGGCAGACGCACGGGGCGCACTCGCGCCGCTGGATGCGATGGCCGCGCGAAGGCTGCGCGCCACGCTGTTGCAACGGCTCAATCGATGAAGGGATATGCGATGGATACCCCGCCGAAAACCCGTGTGATCATCGCCGGCGGCGGCACCGCCGGCTGGCTCGCCGCGGCGCTGCTGACGCGACAACTCGGCGCGCTGGTCGACGTCACGCTGATCGAGTCGGACGAGATCGGCACTGTCGGCGTCGGCGAAGCGACCATCCCCACGGTCCAGGCCTTTCATGCACTGCTTGGCCTCGACGAGCGCGCGTTCATGGCCGCCACCGGCGCGACGTTCAAACTCGGCATCGCGTTCGAGGGCTGGGCACGCCCCGACGATCGCTATGTCCATTCGTTCGGCGATGTCGGGCGGTCCACCTGGATGGGCGACTTCCAGCATTTCTGGCTCGAAGCGCGCGCCAACGGTCTGGCCGGCGACTTTGGCGACTATTGCCTCGAACTCCAGGCCGCAGAGGCGCGCCGCTTCACCATCGGTCAGCAGGGTCCGCAGCTCAACTATGCCTATCATTTCGACGCGGGCCGCTATGCCCGCTTCCTGCGCGAGCGCTGCGAGACCGCGGGGCTGACCCGGATCGAGGGACGGATCGCCGGGATCGATCGCTCGGCCGAGACCGGCCATATCGATGCGGTCATCCTCGCCGACGGCTCGCGTGTCGCAGGCGATCTGTTTCTCGACTGCAGCGGGTTTCGCGGCCTGCTGATCGGTGATGCGCTGGGTGTCGGCTATGAAGACTGGAGCCACTGGCTTCCCGCCAACCGTGCGCTCGCAGTGCAGACGACGTCGGTCGAGCCCGCCCGGCCCTATACCCGCGCGATCGCGCATGATGCCGGCTGGCAGTGGCGGATCCCGCTCCAGCACCGCGTCGGCAACGGCATCGTCTATTCGAGCGAGTACCTCTCCGATGATGCGGCCCGGGACCGTCTGCTGGCGTCCGTCCAGGGTCAACCGCTGACCGACCCGCGCCTGCTGCGCTTCACGACCGGTCGTCGCCTGCGCGCATGGGAGGGCAATTGCATCGCGCTGAGCCTCGCCGGCGGGTTCGTCGAACCGCTCGAATCGACCAGCATCCATCTCGTCATGACCGCGCTGACCCGGCTGCTCCGCGCCTTCCCCTTCGACGGGATCAGCCCTGCGGTCGTCGCGCAGTTCAACGCGCAGACGCGGCGCGAGATCGAAGGCGTCCGGGATTTCGTCATCCTCCACTATCATTTGAATCAGCGCAGCGAACCGTTCTGGAAGGCCTGTGCCGCAATGCCGATCCCCGACACGCTGGCGGAGCGCATCGCGCTGTTCACCGATGCCGCGCAGGCTTATCAGTCGCCGGACGACCTGTTCCGCGTCAGTTCCTGGACCCAGGTCATGCTGGGCCAGCGTCTCGAGCCGCGCGACTGGCATCGCCTCGCGCGGATGATGCCGCCCGAACGGCTCGGATCGTCACTCGCGGAGCTGAAGGCGGGGATCGCACAACAGGTCGATCGGCTGCCCGCGCACCAGGCGTTCGTCGATCGCTATTGTGCCCAGGCCGCCACCGAGGTTGCGGCATGAGCGTCGGCAAACCCCGACCCGACGCATCGCCTCAGGTCAGAGATTGGCCTGTTCGTCGGTCGCAGCTCCGCGTCCGGGCCATAATAAAGCACGGCGCATTCGGCCTTCAGGCACCCGCCCTCGATGACGATGTCGTCGCGATAGGCGTCGTGAATGAAGGCGAGCGTATCGACGTGCTTCGCCTCGAAATACATCGGATGCACGTCGTCGCGGCCCGCGCCATAGACGACGCGCCCGACCTTCGACCAGATCGACGCCATCGTGCACATCCCGCAGGGTTGCAGTGTCGAGTAGAGTGTCGCCCCGCGCAGTTCGAGTTCGCCCGTATCCTCGCAGGCGCGCCGGATCGCCATCATCTCGGCGTGCGCGGTCGCGTCCGGAAGCTCATGCGTCTGGTTGCGTTCGCCCGCGATCATCTTGCCGTCGAGCACCATCACGCAGCCCAGCGGTGAGGTCGACGGATCCGATCCCTTCGACCGTGCGATCGCGATCGCCTCGCGCATCCAGCGTTCATCATCCTGCATCATGGCGTCACCTCCCGGAATCACCGTGTAACGCACGGAAGCAGGTCTTGTTCGCCCGGTCCGGCAGAGCGAGCCCTAAATCGGCGATCGGCCTTTGCCGCCGGGTCAAATTCTTCGAAACGGCTGGGCGAAATCCGCCGATGCGCGTTGTCATCACGCGTTGCAGGACGGCCGATAGCCCGTCGTGCAGGACCTTTCGCATCCCGAGGAGCCATTGATGCCGACCACTCTCAAAGCCAAGTTCGACACGCGCCGCGAAGCCGAGATGACGGTGGAACGTCTCGTCCAGGAAATGCAGGTCGAGCGGACCGACATCTTCATCACGACCGACGGCGCAGACAACAGCGCTGGCGACGAACGCGCGGGCGCCGACACCGCAGGCGATAATCCCACGCCCGCGTCGCGCGCCGATGCCGCGCTCGAGGGCAAGATCATCGTTTCGGTCGATATCGCGGACGCCGGGCGCGCCAGCGACATCAAGGCCGCATTCGCCGAATTCGACGCCTCCGAGGTGGCAGAGCGCTAAACGCCGTGAGGACGGGGCGGACTCCACGATGACCGCCCCGCCCCCGCAACCGTCCCCCACTCCCTCCCCGACACCATGGAATCCGACATGACCGACACCACCGCCATCATGGCCCGCCAGCGCGAGATCGCGTCCGAACATCTGCTGTTCAAACTGATGGAATATGTCGAGGCGCAGCACCCGGGGCTGCTCGACTTCATGGAAGCCAGCCTCGACCATCTCGGCGACCCGGCGACCGACGAGACCAAGGATGATGCCGGTGTCCGTCAGATCGCCGCGCGCATGATCACCGGCGCGCGCAAACAGGGCGTCGACGCGGGCTGACACGTCCGACGACAGGCTGACGGCGGGGCTGCAAAACGCCGCGCCGCCCCGCCGCTAGCAGGCGTCCTGTCCGCCGAGCACGTCGAGCGCCATGACGTGCGCAAGGTGCGATAGACCCTGCGGCAGGTTGCCGAGAAACATGCCCGTCTTCGGATCGGCCATTTCCGTCATGATCCCGACGCCGCGATCGAGCGCTTCGGAAATGCCCGCAAGCGCCGCCTCCGCCCGATCACGCTGACCAAGCAGCGCACGCGCCTCGATCATCCAGAAGGTGCACGCCAGGAAACACCCTTCCTCTGACCACACGTCGCTGTAGCGATAGTGATAGGGCCCCGCCCCCAGTTCGCGGTCGATTGCGTCGAGCGTCTTTTCCAGCCGCTCGCGCCCGTCGAAGCCGAACCGCACCGCCAGCGCGAGCGACGCGTCGAGCTTGTCGCTGCCAGGGTAGAAGACGAACGCCTGCTTGGTCTCGGACCAGCATTCATCCTCGATCCACTGCGCGATCCGGTCGCGTTCGCGCGACCAGCGATCGCGGCACGTGGTCGGCAACTGCCCCTGGTCCGCCAGTTCGACCGCACGCGCCAGCGCTTGCCAGCAGCTGATCTTCGACATGGTGTAATGCTGCGACTCCTCGAGCTCCCAGATGCCGGCATCCTTCTGCCGCCACGCGTCCGCGCACCGGTCCGCCAAATGCGACAGCAGTTCGGCGCTCGACGCATCGAGGATATTGCCGCAACTGACGAAGCGGGCGGCGGTCTCGAATATGTCGCCATAGACGCCGTGCTGGTTCTGGTCGGTCGCAGTGTTGCCGACCTGCACGGGCTTCGACCGCCGATATCCCGGCACGTCGATTTCGCTCAGATCGGGGACCAGCGCGCCGTCGAGCGTATAGCAGACGCGCGGGCCGTGTTCGCCCAGTCGCTTCAACAGCCAGGTGAACGCCGCCTTGGCCTCCATCTGCGCCCCCGCGGCAAGGAACGCCTTGATCGTATAGCCGGCGTCGCGGATCCAGGCGTAGCGATAGTCGTAATTCTTCTTGCCGCCGATCCCTTCGGGAACCGAGGTCGTCGCGGCGGCTGCAATCGCACCGGTCGGTGAATAGAGCAGCAGCTTCAGCGCAAGGACGCTGCGGATGAACGCGGGGCGACGTTCGCCGTCATAGTCGATCCGGTGCGACCATTGCCGCCATTCCGCGTCCGAAATATCGATCCGCTCGTCGATATCGGCGATCGTCGGCACGACCAGCGGCTCGTCCTCACCCGCGACAATCGCGACGACCTCGCGCTGCCCCTGCGCGACCGTCAGCACGCCCGTCACCGCCTCGTCAGCGCGCTCCACGACGACGCCATCGCTGTGCAGAAACAGCCCCAGCACGCGGTCGACATGGAAGACCGGATATTCGCCGATCTTCGATTGATAGGGGCTCGCCCCGCTGGCCCTGCGCCCCGGGCGCATCTCGATTCTGAACCGGACGGCACCGTCGAGCCCGTCGATCCGGCGTGCGAGTTCGGTCCAGGGCAGCCGCCCGGCCGTACCGCTGTTCATCGATTCGGTTAGCCGCGCGCGACCGCCATCCGTGATGAAGAGCGTCTCGAGCACGTTGCTGCCGGGCAGATAGCGGCGCTCGACGGTGAACGGCTCGGTCGGGGTGATGCTGAACCGTCCCCCCTCCTCCGGATCGAGCAGCCGGTCGAACAGCGGCTGAGAATCGAGATTGGGCACGCACCACCAGTCGATCGACCCGTCCGCCCCCGACAGCGCGACCGACCGCCCGTCACCGAGCGCGCCATAATCCTCCAGCCGCAGATAGCCGTCATAGCGCACCCCGTCGCGTACATCGTCGCGCGCGGGTCGGGTGGTGGCGCGCAGCACGTCGCTGGCCAATGCGGCAAGGGTCTTGGCCATGGAAGTATCTGTCCGATCGCGTCTCTGCCCCCCACCAGGCCGGGTATTCGACGCTGGGGAAGCCGTGGTCGGACATGAACGTCGCGGCGTGCGCCAATATCCCGCCCCAACGCTATTTTCCTGGCCGCAGCCCGCAACGCGCCGACCGGGTCCGTCCGCCGCTCAGAGCGGGGACACGTCCGGCATGAAGATATAGCCGTTGCCACGTACCGTCCGGATCAGTTCGGTGCGGTCGTGCCGCTGCACCTTGCGCCGCAGCCGGCTGATATTGACGTCGATCGTGCGTCCCTTCGCCGGGCCGTCGCTGCGCCCCAGCGTCGCGATCATGTCGTCACGCGAATGGATCGTCTGCGGTTGCGCCACGAACAGATGCAGCATCTGGAACTCGCCATCGGTCAGCCGGACATTGGTGCCGTCGGGTGCGGTTAGCGTCCGCATCCGGCAGTTCAGCGCCCAGCCCGCAAAGCCGACCAGATCGTGGCTCTGCACGGGACTTGCGGCGCCAACGGGTCGCTCGATCGGCGCGGGGTCGGCAGGATCGGGCGACGCGCCGCTGGCCAGTTGCGCCCGTTGCCGCCGCAGGACCGACCGGATCCGCGCGAGGATCTCGCGCGGGCTCGACGGCTTGGTGACATAGTCATCCGCGCCCAGCTCGAGCGCGACGACCCGGTCGATCTCGCTCGACAGCGCGGAGAACATGATCACCCGCGGCGGATCCTGCGTCTGGGTCAGTGCGCGCAGCACCGACAGCCCGTCCTCGCCGGGCATCATCATGTCGAGCACGACGAGATCGCAGGGGCGATGCGCGAGCCGGGTTCGCAGCGCGGCGCCGCTCGCCACGGCTTCGGCGCGCAGGCCGTGATCGACCAGAAACCCCGTCAGCAACTCGCGCAGCCCGGGATCGTCGTCGACGATGACGATCCGCGCGCTGTCATCCGCCCCTCGCGTGCCGGCATGGAGATCAGGGCCGGGCACGGCGACGGAAACGCTGTTGGTCAAAATCATGCGCCTCGCCTGCAGGTCAGTTCTTTCCGGCATATGTCTGGATGTTGCGCAATCCGTCGCGCCGGCAACGACCGGCGGTGGCGTGGCATGATGCGAAATCGCTGAAACATCGCGAACACATACGTGGCATAGTGGCCGGCGATGCACTGCGCCGCTCCCGAACCCGCCGATACGATGCTGCTCGTGGTCGATGACGACCATGCGATCCGGACGCTGCTCGCGCAGAGTCTGGGGATGCACGGGTACCGCGTCGAAACCGCGACCAATGCGCAGGAAATGGACGTCGCGCTCGCACGGCATCCGATCGCGCTGATCCTGCTCGACGTGATGATGCCGGGCGAGGACGGTCTGGCGGCCTGTCGCCGCCTGACCCGCAAGGGCGCCCCCCCCGTCGTCATGCTCAGCGCACTGGGCGACGAACCCGACCGGATCCTCGGGCTCGAGATCGGCGCGAGCCATTATCTGACCAAGCCGTGCAGCCCGCGCGAGATCCTCGCCACCGTCCGCGCCGCACTGCGTGAACGCAATGGCGCGGCTGTTGAAACCGGACGCAGCTACGGCTTTCTCGGCTGGCGGGTCGATTTTGCCGCGCACGAGCTGCTCGACGGCGACGGCATGCTCGTCGACCTGACCGATGGCGAATTCGCGGTGTTGCGCGCCTTTGTCGAGCGTCCGCGCCGGGTGCTCGCGCGCGACGCGTTGCTGGAGGCGGCGCGGGGCCCGGACACCGACGCGTTCGACCGGGCGATCGACGTCCAGGTCAGCCGGCTGCGACGCAAGCTGCGTTCGCGCGGGGACGAGATCATCCGGACGATCCGCAACGAAGGCTATTTCTTCGTTCCCCGCGTGATCCGGCTGTGACCACGCCGCCACGCACGGCCGGCGCGACACCCGTCGGCGCTAGGGTCGGGCATCCACGACGCTGGCCGCTGTTCCTGCGGATCTTCGCGTTCATCCTGTTCACCGTCCTGCTCGTCCAGCTGCTCAATTTCGCCGCCGTCCTGCTCGTCCCGCCGCCGACGCGGTGGTCTATTCGACCAGCCGGATCGCCTCGGTCGTGCGTGCCGGACGCGACCCGAGCGGGCTGCTGACGATCGCGGTCGCGACCGCCCCGCCGACTGAGCAGGGCGATGCGCGTGATCGCCATCTCGGCCGGGTGATCGCCGCCGATCTGGGCGTGCCGGCACGCGCGGTGATCGTCGAGGCGCGGCGCTATGGCCCCCCCTTGATGGCGGGCGCGTTTCGTCCGCCCATGCCGATGGGCATGCCCAAGATGCCGCCACAGTCGGTCGTCACAACACGCTGTTCGGCGCGTTCGTCGTCTGGGTCCATGCCCCCGATGGCCAGTGGCGGACGATCCGCCCGGCGCGGCCGGCGTCGGCTTGTGGCAGGCGCGGCTGATCCTGTGGTTCCTCGTCGCGATGGCAGTCGCGGCACCGGTCGCGCTGGTGCTGGCGCGGCGGC
>NZ_JRVI01000179.1:0-3356 GCF_000783375.1 Sphingomonas sp. Ant20 | reverse complement strand
GCCCGCAACCGCGCGAGTTCGGCGGCCGCCGCCATCAACCCGAACATCCCCCAGCCGAAGCTGTGCGCCACCCACAGCACGGGAGCGATCGCAACGAATGCCACCGCGCGCACCGCAAACCGCCCCGCGCGCCCCCCAGCGGATCCAGACGGCCAGCGCGCAAAAGGCCAGCGCCTGCGACAGCGCGAAATTGACGAACCCGAACTGGAACGGCCAGGCATAAACGAGCGGCACCACAAGGATCGCGGTCGGCGGCACGCGCCCGTGCGCCTCGCGCGCGGTCCATAACAGGCCGATGACCGTCACCACCGGAATCGCGATCACCGCCAGCTTCGTCGCGGGCTCGAATCCGAAGATACGGGCGAGCGCAGGCACCACCAGGTCCATCCCCAGATTGGGTATCAGTGCCCAGTGAAACGTATAATAGCGCGTTAAATCGGGCGAATCCCCCAGCGCCATCGCGATGTGCCACCGCCCCATATGCCCCGGCAGATCGCCCAGCGGCGGCAGCGCGGGCCACAACAACGGCACCGCCGCCGCGACGACGAGCGCGACCATAAACCAGCCGTGCTCCCACCACCGCGCGCGCTGCGTGGTCACGTCAGTCTCGTTATCAGTCCCCACCATGTGTCCCTGATCGCAGGCCGCCCCTAAAACCGGGTTAACCACCCCGCGTCGAGCAACGAACCTTGCCCCCGCCGCCGCAGCCCACTACCCAGCGCGCTTGATGCAACGTTCAGATCACCGCCCCGCCACCCTCATCGAGGGCGGCGCCGTCTTCCCGCACCGGCACTTGACCGGGATCGACGGGCTCCAGCCGCACGAGATCGCGTTCCTGCTCGACGAGGCGGAAACCTGGGTCGAGGCGAACCGCACCCACGCGACCCCCGACAAGCGGCTCGCCGGGCTCACGCAGATCAACGCGTTCTTCGAGAACAGCACGCGCACGCTGCTGTCGTTCGAGATCGCGGGCAAGCGGCTCGGCGCCGACGTCGTCAACATGCACGCCGCGCAGTCGAGCGTTAAGAAGGGCGAGACGCTGATCGACACCGCGATGACGCTGAACGCGATGCGCGCCGACGTCATCGTCATCCGCCACATGGCGAGCGGTGCGGTGCGGCTGATCGCCGACAAGGTCGACTGCCCCGTCCTGAACGCAGGCGACGGCCGCCACGAACATCCGACCCAGGCGCTGCTCGACGCGCTGACGATCCGCCGCCGGCGCGGATCGATCGCGGGGCAGCGCGTCGTGATCTGCGGCGACGTGCTGCACAGCCGCGTCGCACGCTCGAACATCCTCGCACTCACCGCGCTCGCCGCCGAGGTCCGGGTCTGCGCACCCTCGACGCTGATGCCTGCGGCGATCCACAAGATGGGGGTCACCCCGTTCACCGATTTCGATGCCGCGCTGGAGGGCGCCGACGTGGTCATGATGCTGCGCCTGCAGAACGAGCGGATGGACGGCGCGTACGTGCCCTCCACGCGCGAATACCGGATGCGCTACGGCCTGACGCTCGACCGGCTCGCGCGCGCGGCGCCCGATGCGCTGGTGATGCACCCCGGGCCGATGAACCGCGGCGTCGAGATCGATTCGGCGGTCGCCGACCATGCCCGATCGGCGATCACCGAGCAGGTCGAGATGGGCGTTGCGGTGCGCATGGCGTGCCTCGATGTACTGACCCGCCGGGCGCGCGGCGTGGAGGGCTGGGCATGATCCTCGCGCTCACCAATGCGACGCTCGTCTGCCCGGTCGGCGGCGTCACCAAGGGCAATCTCCTGATCCGCGACGGCGTCGTCGTGGCGACCGGGCTGTTCGAGATCCCCGCCGATGCGCAGACGATCGACTGCGCGGGCAAGACCCTCGCCCCCGGCATCGTCGATCTGGGCGTGGCGAAGATTGACCGGGCCGCGTTCCGCGCGGGCGGCATCGTCCGCGTCGGGCTGATGCCCGACCAGTCGCCCGTGCTCGACGATCCCGGCATCGTCCAGCGCGCTGCGCTGATCGGCAAGCCCGACCTGTGGATCCACCCGATCGCCGCCGCGACTCAGGCGCTCGCCGGTCATGACCTTGCCGAGATGGCAGTCTGCCTGTCGGCGGGTGCGCGCGCGGTCGGCACCGGCAAGGGCTGGATCGCCGACAGTGGCGTCATGCACCGCGTGCTCGCCTATGCGCGCGACCTCGACATCGCGGTCGTCACGCATGCCGAGGATGGCGGACTGACCGCGGGCGCCGTGGCGACCGCAGGCGAAACCGCGACCCGGCTTGGCCTGCCCGCCGCCCCCGCGATCGCCGAGGCGCTGGCGATCGCGCGCGACCTGATGCTGGCCGAGGACACCGGTGCGCGGCTTCACATCCGCCAGGTGACGACCGCCGCAGGCTTCGACCTGATCCGTGCCGCCAAGCGTCGTGGTGTGGCGGTGACCTGCGGCATCACGCCCGCGCATCTCCATTTGTCCGACATCGCGGTCAGCGACTTCCGCAGCTTCGCGCATCTCTCGCCGCCACTCAGGAGCGAATCAGATCGCCAGGCGGCGCTGGCGGCGGTCGCCGACGGCACGATCGACGTGATCTGCTCCGCGCATGATCCGCGCGGGCCCGAGGAAAAGCGCCTGCCCTTCGCCGATTCGAGCGCCGGGATGGCGGGGGCCGAGACGCTGCTGCCGCTCGCGCTGATGCTGGTGCGCGACGAACGGGTCACGCTGTCGGGGCTGTTCGCGCTGCTGAGCCGCAACCCGGCCGCGGTGCTCGGGCTCGACACCGGGACGCTCGAGGTCGGCAAGCCCGCCGATCTGCTGCTGTTCGACGCTCAGGCGCCGTGCAGATCACCGGCGACGCGTTCGCCGCCAGCGCGAACAACACGCCGTTCGACGGCCTGCCGGTGCAGGGCAAGGTACTGCGCGTCTGGAAAGGCGGCCGCGAGATCTGACGGGCATCGTGCGTCGGAGCCCGCCTGTCATTCAGCGGGTCGCGACCTCAACGCCGCCGCCACGCAGCCAAAGCGCCATCTGGTCGCCGGCGCCCTGTCGCACGAAACAGGCGCCACCGGTCGCGCGGTAGCGCCGGCACACCTGATTGGCCTCGTCGCGGCCGAACCCGCCGACCGACAGGCGGTAATAGGCCTCGCCGTTCGTCCTGAACGCCATGCCGTTGGGCTGGCGGCCGGAGAAGCCGTCGAAGCGACGCGTGGCCTGGCTCCAGGCGGCCCTCGCGACGCCGGCATTGTCATAGGCGCCGATCTGGACATACCAGTCGCCCGTCCCTGCCGAGATCGCGCGCACGCCGCGTTGCGCACGCGCGGCGAGCACGGCGCCCTCGCTGCGGCTGGCGAGCATCGTCGGCGTGCCGGCCGGGCAGT
>NZ_JRVI01000178.1:0-3525 GCF_000783375.1 Sphingomonas sp. Ant20 | reverse complement strand
CCGCCATCGCCGCGCTCCGCCAGTTCGACCCGCCCAAACCCTGATCCGCCCAAACCCTGATCGACCGTGAGAGCCGCGCCCGCCCAAACGTCATTCCCGCGCAGGCGGGAACCCAGACTGGCAATCCTCACGGCCCGGCCACCACCGTCCGCCCCTCTGGATCCCCGCCTCCGCGGGGATGACGGACGGAGGATAGGGGCGCGGCAACAGTCTCCATGCGAATGCCCCACAACCCCGTCCGCCCCTCTGGAACCCCGCCGGGGCGCAGCCTATCTACCGGCGATCCAACCCGAAAAGGCCGTCCATGAAATATCTGCACACGATGATCCGGGTCACCGATCCGGCCAAGACGATCGCGTTCTTCGAGCTGCTCGGGCTGAAGGAGGCCCGCCGCCTCGAAAACGAGCAGGGTCGCTTCACGCTGATCTTCCTCTCCGCGCCCGGTGACGAGAGCGCCGAGGTCGAGCTGACGCACAATTGGGATCCGGAAGAGTATGGCGAAGGCCGCAATTTCGGCCATCTCGCCTACCGCGTCGACAATATCTACGAGACCTGCCAGCGGCTCCAGGATGCCGGCGTGACGATCAACCGCCCGCCGCGCGACGGCCACATGGCGTTCGTCCGCACCCCCGACAACATCTCGATCGAGCTGTTGCAGGACGGCCGGCTCGACCCCGCCGAGCCCTGGGCGTCGATGCCCAACACCGGCCACTGGTAAGGGCCACTGGTAAGGATCGTCGGCCCGCCGCCATCGCCGCGGCACAGTCGGCGACGTGGACCGTCGCACCGCCGCCCTCGATGATCTCGATCCGCATCGTCAGGTCGACACAGCCCTGGCGGATGTCCTCCGCCAGCATCTCGCGCATCGCCACGATCGCATGCTCGATCGCCGCCGCGCGATGCGCCAGCTCGATCCCCTCGTGATCCTCGATCACCTCGCCGCCCAGGGCGATCTGAAATCTGTATCGCGGCATCAGCGACATCCTGTGCGTTCGACGCGACGGCCGGGGCGACCGGCGCTGCCGCGCCCATCGTTCGCCCCTGTTTCTCGCAAGGCGTCTACGCCCCTGCGCGACGATCGGTTCCGCGCCACCCGTACAGCGCGCGGCAGCCGACATTTTCTTACAATAACCGACAATTTCCGAAATGCGCGTCTTACCTATGTTTGAGCGAGACTATAACGCCTGTGATAGTGCAGGGCGCCTCGGGGCAAGCTATGCTTAACCCGGCGACTGAGAGTTCGATATGCTCCCGCCCGAGCGGAGCCTGCATGTGGATTACCCCATCGTCGTCACCGATCATCTGATTGCCAAGCTCGCGACCCGGGTCGAGCTGAGCGCGGCGGATCGCGTGGCGATCGCGGCGCTGCCGTGCAAGTTGCGCACGATCGACCAGTCGACCTATATGCTGCGCGAGGGGCAACGCCCGCTGCGCTGCGCGTTCGTGATCGACGGCTTCGCCTATCGCCAGAAGCTCACCCCCGATGGCGAGCGCGAGATTGTCTCGATCCTGATGCCCGGCGACTTCATCGATCTCCAGAACCTCTTCCTCGAGGAATCGGATCACGACGTCCAGGCATTGACCCGGATCACCGTCGCCGAGATCCCCATCCCCGCACTGCGCGAGATCGTCGCGGTCTCGCCGAAGATCGCCACCGCCTTGTGGATCGAGGCGCTGGTCGAGGCGTCGATCCACCGCGAATGGCTACTCAACGTCGGCCGCCGCAACGCCAAGATGCGGCTCGCGCATCTGCTCTGCGAATTCTCCGCCCGGCTGCGCGCCTCCTCGCTCAGCGACGCGGACGGCAGCTACGAACTGCCGATGACGCAGGAACAGATGGGCGATGCGCTCGGCCTGACCCCGGTCCACGTCAACCGCGTGCTCCGCGCGCTCGAGACCGACGGGCTGATCACGCGCCGCAAGCGGCAGATCGGCGTCGTCGACTGGTGCGCGCTGCGCGACGCCGCCGAATTCAACGAACGCTATCTCCACCTGACCCAGACGCGCAGCTGAGGACGGGGCCCGAGGACGGGGCCAGAGCCGCCCCGACCCGGCCACTCTTGACTTTTCGGCCGGTCGCGCGCATCTGACCTCCATCGAGGTGTCATGCAGCGTGATCGGACCTGAACAAGGTCCAGGCTCCGCCTCGGTCGTTTCTAACGGGCTTCCCTTTTCACGCGGGGTGTCAAAACACCACGCCCCTCGCGCGTCCTCCTGTGGATTCGCGAGCCCGGCACATTTGAGAGACTATTCATGTCCTTTTCCAACCTCGGCCTCGCCGAGCCCCTCGTCCGCGCGCTCGAAGCCAAGGGCTATACCGAGCCGACGCCGATCCAGGCCCAGTCGATCCCGATCCTGCTCGAGGGCGGCGATCTGCTCGGCATCGCGCAGACCGGCACCGGCAAGACCGCCGCGTTCGTGCTCCCCTCGATCCAGCGCCTGACCGAGACGCAGAAGCGCGTCCTGCCGACGCATTGCCGCATGCTCGTCCTCGCGCCGACGCGCGAACTCGCCAGCCAGATCGCCGACAGCGCACGCGCCTATGGCCAGTTCAGCAAGATGTCGGTGACCACCGTGTTCGGCGGCACCAGCATCAACAAGAACCGCCAGGACCTCAGCCGCGGCGTCGACATCCTCGTCGCCACGCCGGGCCGCCTGATCGACCTGATCGAGCAGGGCTTCTGCAACCTGTCGATGATCGAGATCCTCGTGCTCGACGAAGCCGACCAGATGATGGACCTGGGCTTCATCCACGCGCTGAAGAAGATCGTCCGCATGCTGCCGAAGAAGCGCCAGACGCTGTTCTTCTCGGCGACGATGCCGACCGCGATCCGCGATCTCGCCTCGCAGTTCCTGCTCGATCCGAAGACCGTCTCCGTCAAGCCCGCCGCGACCACCGCGGAGCGCGTCGACCAGTATGTCACCTTCTGCAACCAGTCGGAAAAGCAGGCGCTGCTGACGATCACGCTGGGTGATCCCGCGATCGACCGCGCGCTCGTCTTCACGCGCACCAAGCACGGCGCCGACCGCGTCGTGAAGCTGCTCGCGGGCAACGGCATCGCCTCGAACGCGATCCACGGCAACAAGAGCCAGGGCCAGCGTGAGCGCGCACTCGGCGAGTTCAAGCAAGGCAAGGTCAAGGTCCTGATCGCGACCGACATCGCCGCACGCGGCATCGACGTCTCGGGCGTCAGCCACGTCATCAACTTCGAGCTGCCCAACGTCGCCGAGCAATATGTCCACCGCATCGGCCGCACCGCGCGTGCGGGCGCCAGCGGCATCGCCGTCGCGTTCTGCGCGGATGACGAGAAGGCCTATCTGCGCGACATCGAGCGGATCACCCGCCAGAAGGTGACGGTCCGCCCGCTGCCCGACGATTTCGTCAACCTGTCGAACCAGATCAAGCAGACCCGCGTCAAGACGATGGGCGCCGATCCCGAAGTCCGGATCGACCGTCCGCGCGATCCCGCGCGTCCCCGCGCCACCCACGCCCCCCGCGCGACCGGCACCACCGGCCGCAACTGG
>NZ_JRVI01000177.1:0-4816 GCF_000783375.1 Sphingomonas sp. Ant20 | reverse complement strand
TTGTCGCCGCCGTGCTCGACGACGCCCGGACCGCGCTGGTCGGCGCGGGCTTCGCGATCGACTATGTCGCGCTCGCGGATGCCGAGACTCTCGTCGAGCAGACGGGTGCGGAACAGCCCGGCGCGGCCCGCCCCCGGCGGCTGCTCGCGGCCGCGCGGATGGGCACGACCCGGCTGATCGACAACATCGCGGTCGACTAGGCAATCCTACGGAATGCCCCGTTAACCATTGAGCAGGCCGAGTCGGTCCAGTCTGTCGGCAGGAACAGCGGGGACCGACAATGGCTGGCAGGCTCAAGACCAAGAATTTCCTGATCGAACGGCGCCTCGCCGATGCCGCGCGCGGCGACGAGCGCGCCTGCTACGAACTCGGGATGGTGTATTCGACCGGCACCGCGGGCGTCGTGCTCGACCTGATCGAGGCGCATAAATGGTTCAACCTGGCGGCGGTGTCGGGCAATCACGCGGCGCAGGAATGCCGCGCGCAGATCGCCGAGGACATGAGCCCGCGCGACATTGCGGTGGCGCAGCGCGCCGCGCGCGACTGGATGCAGTTGACGCAACGCCGCGCGGCGTAAGCCTTCTGTCTGTATCCTCCCCCCTGACGGGGGAGGATCAGGGCGTCATTCCGCTGCGGCCTTCTTCTTCGGCGCTGCCTTTTTCGCAGGCGCCTTCTTGGCCGGAGCCTTCTTAACCGGCGCCGCCGTCGCCTCCCCGTCCTTGGCCGCCGCGGCCTTGGCCGGTGCCTTCTTCGCCGCGGGCTTCTTGGCGGGCGCCTTCTTCTTCTTCGTCGCAGGCGCCGCCGCGGCCCGCGCGTCGATCAGCGACGCGGCTTCCTCCAGCGTCAGCTGGTCCTTCTCGATCGACTTGGGCAGGGTCGCATTGGTCGTGCCGTCGGTGACATAGGGACCGTAACGCCCCTCCATCAGCTTGATCTCCGCCTCGGTGCGCGGATGGTTGCCGAGCACCTTGAGCGGCGCCTGCGCCCCGCGCGCGGTGCGACCGCCGCCGGCCGCCGCTTCGGCCAGCTTCACGACCGCCGCGTTCATGCCCGTCTCGAACACGTCCGCGGTCGTGGTGAGACGCGCATATTTGCCCTGATGCTTCAGATACGGCCCGAACTTGCCGATCGTCGCGATGATCGGCTCGCCGGTCTCGGGATGATTGCCGACCGTCCGCGGGAGCGAGAGCAGCTTGACCGCCCATTCGAGGTTGAGCTCGCCGATGTCCTTCGGGATCGACGCCATCTTGCGATCCTCGCCCTCGCCGATCTGCAGATACGGGCCGAAGCGTCCCGACTTGCGCTCGATCGGCTGGCCGGTGTCGGGATGCGTGCCGAGCGTCGACGGACCCGCATCCGTCTCGGCGTCACCGCCGGGCTGCGCGAAGCGGCGGGTGTATTTGCACTCGGGATAGTTGGAGCAGGCGATGAACGCGCCGAACTTGCCGCCACGCAGCGCGAGCTGCCCCTCGCCGCAATTCGGGCAGAGCCGCGGATCGCCTCCATCCGCCTTGGCGGGGAACAGGTACGGCGCGAGGAAGGTGTCGAGCTCGGCGGTGATCGCGCTGGGCTGCTGCTCCATCACCTCGGACGTGCGCGGCTTGAAATCGCGCCAAAACGCGTCGAGCACCGACTGCCACTGCGCGCGGCCGCCCGAGACGTCGTCGAGCTCCTCCTCGAGTTCGGCGGTATAGTCGTAGCCGACATATTTCTCGAAGAAGCGTTCGAGGAACGCCGTCACCAGCCGCCCGCTCTCCTCGGCGAAGAAGCGGTTCTTCTCGATCCGGACGTACGCGCGGTCCTTCAGCGTCTTGATGATCGAGGCATAGGTGGACGGGCGACCGATGCCCAGCTCCTCCATCCGCTTGACGAGGCTGGCCTCCGAGAAGCGCGGCGGCGGCTGCGTGAAGTGCTGCTCGGCGTCGACCTTCTTCTTGGCGGGCGCATCGCCCTCCTTCATCCGCGGCAGGCGGCGTGCGTCCTCGTCCTGCGTGTCGTCGGCGCCTTCCTCGTACAAGGCGAGATAGCCGGGGAAGAGCACGACCTGACCGGTTGCGCGCAGGATGTTGCGACCCGTGCCGTCGGCCATCTCGACCGTCGTGCGTTCCATCCGCGCCGACGCCATCTGGCTGGCGAGCGCGCGCTTGAAGATCAGGTCGTAGAGGCGCGCATGATCGCCGCCGCCGGCCTTGTCCTTGGAAAAGTCCGTGGGGCGGATCGCCTCATGCGCTTCCTGCGCGTTCTTCGCCTTCGACTGGTACTGGCGCGGCTTGTCGGGGACGTAGCTCGCGTCGAAGCGGTTCGCGACCGCGAGGCGCGCGGCGCTGATCGCGCTGCCGTCCATCTGCACGCCGTCGGTACGCATATAGGTGATCGCGCCGTCCTCGTAGAGGCCTTGCGCGATCCGCATCGTGTGATCGGCGGAGAAGCCGAGCTTGCGCGACGCCTCCTGCTGGAGCGTCGACGTGGTGAACGGCGGCGGCGGGTTGCGCGTGGCGGGCTTGGTCTCGACCGTCTGGACCGAGAAATTGCCGTCGAGCACCGCCTGCTTGGCCCGCAGCGCATCGCCCTCGTTGCCGATCGACAGGCGATCGAGCTTGTTGCCCTCGAACTGCGTCAGGCGCGCCTGGAACGCGGTGCCGTCATGCTCCATTTCGGCGGTGACGGACCAGTATTCCTGCGGCTTGAACACGTCGATCTCGCGCTCGCGCTGGACGATCAGGCGCAGCGAGACCGACTGGACGCGGCCCGCGGACTTGGCGCCCGGCAGCTTGCGCCACAGCACCGGCGAGAGCGTGAAGCCCACGAGGTAATCGAGCGCACGGCGGGCGCGGTAGGCGTCGATCAGGTCGTCGTCGAGCTCGCGCGGGTTCTTCATCGCCTCGGTGACGGTGGCCTTGGTGATCGCGTTGAACGTGACGCGCTCGACCTCCTTCGGCAGTGCCTTGCGCGCACGCAGCACTTCGCGGACGTGCCACGAAATCGCCTCGCCCTCGCGATCCGGATCGGTCGCGAGGATCAGGCGGTCGGCGGTCTTGGCGAGGTCGGTGATCGCTTTCAGCTGCTTCGACTTGTCGGCGTAATTCTCCCACGTCATCGCGAACTGATCGTCGGGATCCACCGAGCCGTCCTTGGGCGGCAGGTCGCGGACATGGCCGTAGCTGGCCAGCACGCGATAGTCGCTGCCGAGATACTTCTCGATGGTTTTGGCCTTGGCAGGCGATTCGACGATGACAAGCTGCATGGGGAAACCGGGATCCTTACGTGTACGCGTACGAGGGTGACGGCGTTCGGGTGGTGCCGTCAAGCAGGCGCTTGGTCGGCATGAATGCGCCAGATAGGGCGCCCGCGCCCGTTTGTCAGAGGCGGGGCGGGCGCGGTGGCGGCATCGCGATGCGCGATCGCGGGGGCGCATCGTGCAGACCGGCTGGCGTCCCCGCCCGGGACGGATCGAAGTGATGTCGATAGAGCATATGCTGGATAGTTGATCCAAATCAGGTTAATTGTTGGTGTAAGATCGCATCGATCGGCGCTCATTTCGGCGGATTGCATGACATATCAGGGCCCTCTGCCGCGCTGTACTGCCCCCGACCGGGAAAGCGCGTCCTGCCGCGCTGCGACGTTGACCAGTGTCCAGTTGAATCCGGCGGGCGTCGCATGACCCCCGCGGCACTCGTCCTCGCGCAACGCAAATGCGCGGTGCTGGCGCGACGGATCGCGACGCTGCGCCGGGCCGCGCTGCGCACGACCACGCCGCTGCTGATCGAGGACGACCAGCGCGAGCTCGACGGATTGATCGCGACGATCGAGCGGGCCTGCGACGATGCGGACGCGCTCGCCCGGAAACAGCGTGCGGCGATCGCGCTGGCACTGGCGACCACCGGCGGCGCGCCTAGTCGGCGGACCCGGCCCAGATCAGGCTGACGCGCCCGCCCGCATGCCGTTCCAGCCGGCCGGCCAGTTCGAGCTCGAGCAGGATCAGCGTGGACGATCGCGGGCGCCCGGTGCGACTGGCGGACGAGCTCGTCGATGCCGACGGGGACGGGGCCGAGCAGGTCGGCAACCGCGCGCCGGTCGGCCTCGCTCGCATCGTCCGGATGCCCGCCGCCGGTGCCCTGCCCGGTATAGGCGTCGACGGGGGAACGGACCGAGCGGCTGTCGAACGGACGGATCTGTTCGAGAATGTCCGCGGCCGACTGGACGAGCGTCGCCCCCTCGCGGATCAGCAGATTGCACCCTTGTGCGCGCGGATCGAGCGGGCTGCCGGGCACCGCCATCACCTCGCGTCCCTGCTCGGCGGCGAGCCGCGCGGTGATGAGCGAGCCCGATTTGGGCACCGCCTCGACCACCACCGTCCCGATCGAGAGCCCTGCGATGATGCGGTTGCGCGACGGGAAGTTGCGCGCCTTGGGTTCGGTCCCGGGCGGCTGTTCGGCGAGCAACAGCCCGTGCGTGGCGATCGCGTCCTGCAGCGCAGCATTGTCGGGCGGATAGGCGATGTCGATACCACTCGCGATCACGCCGATCGTGCCGCCGGATCCGGTCCCGGTGCCGTTCTTCCCGAGCGCACCGACATGCGCGGCGGTGTCGATCCCGCGCGCGACGCCCGACACCACGGTGGTGCCCGCCTCGGCGAGCGCATGCGCGAGTTCGCGCGCGAAACGGCACGCGGCGGCAGAGGCGTTGCGCGCGCCGACCATCGCGATGCACGGCCGTGTCGCATGCGCGATGTCGCCGCGCAGGATCAGCACCGGCGGTGCAGTTTCGGTCTCGGCCAGCAGGCGGGGGTAATCGGGGTCGTCGACAAAGAGGGCGC
>NZ_JRVI01000176.1:0-26896 GCF_000783375.1 Sphingomonas sp. Ant20 | reverse complement strand
GGTCGCCGGCCCCCTGCGGCGCGTGCCAGCCGGGCTTCAGCACGAACCCGCGCAGCGCGACGCTGCGCCCGAGATCGATCGTCACCGAACACGGCTTGCCGTCCGGACCGGTCAGCGGCGCGACCCAGTCGGTGCGGTTCTTCTCGTCGATCAGCAGCTCGGCCAGCGGCGCGCTCGCCCGCAGGATCTTCCAGTCGCTCTTGCGGATGTCGAAGTTGCGACGCCCCACGCTGCTGACCGCACCCTTGGCCGCGTGGATGCTGATCGCCTGGACGATCCCCGCATCGCGCATCGCAAACGGCGCCGTGTAGCGCGGCGATGCGATCGTCGGCGCGCTGCCGTCGGTGGTGTAGGCGATCGCCAGCCCGGGAGAATCGCTGGTCAGCGTGACCACGCCCTCGCGGTCGCGGACGATGTGCGGCGGATCGAGCAGCACGGGCGCGAGATACACGCCGAATTCGGTGATCGCCGGCGCCGCGGCGGCTGCGGTGATCCGCAACCTGACCAGCCGCGCGGTGATCGGCGCGTCGAGCCGGATCAGCCGCTGCGATCCGATGCCCTGCTTGCTGGCGATTTCGGTCCAGCCGGTCGGGCCCTGCGCGTCGATCGCGAACCGGTCGACGCGCAATCCGAGCGGCAGATGCTCCGCCAGCCTGACGACATCGAACAGCCTTGGCTGTTTCAGGTCGAGCGTCAGCGTCGGGACCGGCGTCCGATCGGCGCTGACCCAGAAGCTTTCGGGATTGCCGTCGAGCACATGCGATGCGTCATGCCCGGCGCGCACGCTGCTCGCAGAGGCGATCGCACCCTTGCTGAGGTCGGTGGCGTACATCGCGCGCATCGCCGTGCCGAACGCGGTCAGGTTCGCGACATCCTCGTCGGTCACCAGCCCGCGCGTATCCGGGGCCAGGTTGAGCAACAGCCCGGCGCTGCGCCCGACCGTCTCGAAATAGATCTTCATCAGATTGGCGGGGCTGCGGCTCTGCCCGTCCTCATAGGCGTGCCAGAACCAGCCATAGCGGGTCGAGACATCCGCCTCGGCCGGCCACCAGATCGCGCCGCCGCGAACGCCGGCATTGCCCTTTTCCTCGGTGAAGCCCTTGTCGTCCATCGTCGCCCAGCACGGGTCGCCGGCCTCGCCCTCCTCGTTGCCGACCCAGCGCAGGTCCGCGCCGACCGGATCGAAGGTGCAGGCCATCGGCTGCAGCGCGTGGACGAAGGCGATGATCGACGGCCAGTCATAATAGGGGACCGCGTCGATCTTCCGCACTTCGCGCGCACCACCATAATAGCCGTCGCCGCCGTTCGCGCCGTCGAAGAATACCTCGTAGATCGGTCCGTATTGCGTCAGCAGTTCGCGCAGCTGGTTGCGGAAGAAAGTGATGTATTCGGGCCGGCCATAGTCCGGATGGTTGCGATCCCAGGGCGACAGGTAGATCCCGAACTTCAGACCCTGCCGCCGGCATGCGGCGGCCAGTTCGCCGACGATGTCGCCCTTGCCGTTCTTGCAGGGGCTGCTCGCGATGCTGTGTTTCGTGAACTTGCTCGGCCACAGGCAGAAGCCGTCGTGGTGCTTGGCGGTGACGATCAGCCGCGCAGGTTCGCCGCCTTTGCCGCGGCGACGATCTGGTCGGCATCGAACTGCTTGGGGTCGAAGATCGCGGGATCCTCGTCGCCATAGCCCCATTCGCGGTCGGTGAAGGTATTGATCGTGAAGTGGACGAACGCGGTCTGTTCCAGCCGGTGCCACGCCTGTAGATATCAGAGCTAATTGGCACAGTTCCATCAGCGCTAAGTGACACCGATCACGAGGGTGCTGCGTGCCGCTTCCACCACGTCGTCGGTGATCGTGTTCAGGCCGTTGATCCGCAAGATGCGCTCGATCTGGACGAACAGCCGGTGGAGCAAACGGAAGTTGCCGCCCGTGATCCGCACGATGGTGGCGACCGCCTGCGCGTCGGTGAAATCCGCTTCGTCCATCGCTAGCCCGAGGTCGCGCCAACGCCGGGTCAGTACGAAAGTCAGTTCCTGATCCTGCAATGGCCGGTACTGGTGGGCGAAGCCGACGCGGCTGAAAAGCTGGGGGTATCGTTCCATCCGTTTTTCGATGCCCGGCATCCCGATCAGGATCAGGCCAATGCCCTGCCGGTCGAACAGGTCGCGCAGATATTCCAGTCCCGCGTTGGAAAGGCGGTCGGCCTCATCGACGATCAGCAGTTCGACCAGGTTTTTGCGAGGCGACATGATGATCTGATCTTTGGGGCGAATATGCTCGTCAACGCAGGCATCGACCCTACCGATGAGCCGGGGCAGGTCCTGACGAAGCTCGCGCAGCGTGCTTCCGACTGTCGGCGTATAGAACACGGCGCGCGTACGAGCGAGATCGGCATATACCTTGAGGTCGGACGCCTGCCGCGCACCCCAGGTCATGAGCAGATCGACCGCGCCGTCCCAGCGCGCGTAGCGCCGCGCCGACAGGGTTTTGCCGACGCCGGCCGTGCCGTGACACAGGCCGATATAGCGGTGCTTGCGGACGGCATTGGCAAACTCGGTGAAGCGGCGATGTTCCTGCGTCGAGATGAAGCTGGTGGCGCGGGCGTTGCCGTCTGGCATCACTCGCCCTCGTAATAGGTGCGGAGACGCGGCTTGATCCGTGCCACCTCGGAGGGCTTGGCAGGCGCGGGTTTCGACGTTGGAGCCTGCGCCGGGCCGGAACCGGGCGGGCGCAGGATCGCGGGCAGATAGTCCGCAACGCGGGCCTTCCGCTCTCCGATCTCGCTTCGCAGGCGGCGGCGATAGGCAAGGCGGGCAGATTGAACATCCTTGAGCGTAATGTTCAGGCCGGCATGGTCGGGGCTGACGGCCCGGCACAGAAAGACGTTGCGATGGAACACCCGAACCTCGCCTACGTCACGAGGATCATAGCGGATCGTCACCGGCTCGCCGACATAGGCGGCAAGCGTAGGGCTAAAGTAGCGCATCCCCTCGAAACGGATGCCGTCGCGGTGGACGATGCGAGGCTTGGCGACCATGACCAACAGCGAGTCCAGCTCCTCCAGTGTCTCCGGCATCCGGGGCAACCAGCCATCGCCGCGCCACGCATCGGCGGGCGGTACGCCGATCGCACGGTGTGAGCGGACGTTATAGTTCGCAACGATGTAAGCGCCGATCGCGGCGTCCAGTTCGGGAAGCGTCAGGCGAGGAGGCGAAACCGGTTTGCCGTTGCGAAGATTGCCCGGAAGTTCTGCCAGCAGCTCCGTGTTGATGGTGCGGAACAGCCGCTCGATTTTGCCGCGCCCCTGTGGGCGCGCGACGGCGGAGTAGATCAGGCGGATACGAAGATCGGCCCCAGCCTGTTCGAGGTGGAGACTGGTGAAGTCCGATCCGTGATCGACGTACAGCACATCGGGAATGCCGCACACCGGCCATGCGGGTTCGGCCTTGCGCCAGATCGCCTGCCGCAGCGCGAGCGAGGTGTTGAGTGCTGAGGGCGCACCGAGAAAAACCATGTAACCCGCGATCACGCGCGAGTGATCGTCCAGCACCGTCGTCAGCCACGGCCGCACTTGGCGGCCACCTGCATCAAGGATCAGGATATCGAGTTGGGTGTGATCGGCTTGCCAGATTGCATTAGGGCGTTCGGCGCGGTGTCGATGCACCAGCTCGAACTTGTCGCGGAAGGCGGCAGCACCTTCATGTGCCAAGGTCAGCATCGCCGGATCGATCCGGCGCACGATATCGCGCACGCTGCCGTAGGACGGCATTCGCCATTCCCGTTCGCCGACAATCCCGGCGAGACGACGATGGATGGTCACGATCGATGGCGGCGGTTTGAGGAGCGCCATGCCTTCGACCAGTTCGACCAGTTCTTTCGGGAAAGTGCGCTTGCCGGCTTCCGGTCGGGTCGGACGCGCCAGCCCTGCCGGACCATCGGCACGGTAGCGGGTGAGCCAGCGGCGGGCAGTGCGGAGCGATATGCCGGCGTCGATCGCGGCTTGATCCAGCGGCACCGCATCATGGAGGTGCCGGCGAAGCACGGCCATCCGTTTCGCGACTTCGGCACTTCCCGGTTCTGGCTTCCGATCATCGGTCATGGTGATCTACCCCGTCCGAAAGAGGATCGTTCAGCGGACGGTCGCCGACTGACCTATCGAGCCACGGGAAACCGTCAGAAACCGAGTCTCACATAGATGGTACTATATCTTTTGCGTTGAGGGACCCCTTTACGTTACAGATTCCACCATGACGCACACGCTGATCGGTTACGCCCGCTGCTCCACTGACAAGCAGGATCTTGCCGCCCAGCAGGACGCGCTGGTCAAGCTCGGCGTCGCGGCCGATCGCATCTACACTGACAAAGGTTTTACCGGGACGAACCGTTCCCGGCCCGGTCTGGACCAGGCGCTCGCGGCGGTGCGTAGCGGCGACACGCTCGTGGTGCCCAAGCTCGACCGTCTGGCCCGATCGGTGCCCGATGCTCGTGCGATCGGCGATGACTTGGCGGTACGGGGCGTGAAGCTACAGCTTGGAGCCAGTGTCCATGATCCATCCGATCCGATGGGCAAGCTGTTCTTCAACATCCTCGCGACATTCGCCGAGTTCGAGGCGGACCTGATCCGGATGCGAACCCGTGAAGGCATGGCGGTCGCACGGTCCAAGGGGAAGCTGCGCGGCAAGAAGCCCAAGCTGTCGGAGCGCCAGCAAAAAGAATTGCGCCGCATGTATGATACCGACGACTATTCGATCAGCGATCTTGCCGAGGTGTTCTCGATTTCCCGTCCAACTGTGTATCGGACACTTGGACGTCAACCCGCCGCGCCTGCCGCAAAGGCAGCATGATGGGCGGCAAATATCATTTGCGGCCGTTCAAGCGTGTTTCGTGGACGCTGAAGCCGACATTAACGTCCCCTGCCGCGCCAAAGAAGGATTGAGGTGCCGCGCTTGAGGGGAGTACCGCAACGTCATATCAGCACAGTTCGAACCGTCGATGGCGCGGGTCACATCGAGGGTTCACGAATGCCAACTAGGGTCAGGACCCATTGATGTGAGCATCGCGATCTGATTCAGGCTCCGTGAGGAGACCTGGATGAGCGACCTGTTTTGGCTGACGGACGAGCAGATTGAGCGGCTGCGACCGTTCTTTCCCAAGAGCCACGGCAAGCCTCGGGTGGATGACCGGTGGGTGTTGAGCGGCATCGTGTTCGTCAACCGCAACGGCCTGCGCTGGCGCGATGCGCCGAGTGCCTACGGCCCGTACAAGACACTCTACAATCGCTGGAAGCGGTGGGGCGAGCGAGGCGTGTTCACGCGCATGATGGAGGGGCTGGCTGCGGCAGGTGCCGAGCCGAAGACGGTGATGATCGACGCGACCTACCTCAAGGCGCACCGCACGGCCGCCAGCCTGCGGCTTAAAAGGGGGCCTTGGCCGCCTGATCGGACGCACCAAGGGCGGGCTGAACACCAAGCTGCACGCGCTCGCCGACGCGAACGGGCGCCCGTTGAGCTTCTTCATGACCGCCGGGCAGGTCAGCGACTACACCGGCGCGGCCGCGCTGCTCGATGACCTGCCGAAAGCGCAGTGGCTGCTCGGCGACCGCGGCTACGACGCCGACTGGTTCAGGGATGCTCTCCACACCAAGGGCATCCATCCATGCATCCCGGGCCGCAGATCGCGCAATGAGCCGGTTAAATACGACAAGCGTGCCCTCATCACGTCCGGCACGCGCGGTGCTGGTGCCGCCACGGTCGCCCTATTCCGTGAACTGGGAGCCAGCGTCCTCACGACCGCCCGATCGAAACCGGACGATCTTCCAGAGGAGATGTTCGTCGCCGCCGACCTCACGACGGCGGAGGGCTGCGCGACGCTCGCCGACGCGGTGCGCGATCGGATGGGCGGGGTCGACATCATCGTCCACATGCTCGGTGGCTCGTCCTCGCCGCCGGGCGGGTTCGCCATGCTCGGCGAAGAACAGTGGGCGAAGGAGCTCGACCTCAACCTGATGCCGGCGGTCCGCGCGGCTCGGGCGTGGTCGTCCATGTGACCTCGATCCAGCATGTCATGCCGCTACCGGAGGCGACGACAGCCTACGCCTCGGCCAAGGCCGCGCTATCGACATACAGCAAGAGCCTGTCGAAGGAGGTGTCGCCTGCCGGCGTGCGCGTCGTGCGGGTGTCGCCCGGCTGGATCGAGACCGAGGCGACCATCGACTTCGTGAACCGGATCGGCCGCGAGGCGGGCCCCGAGGAGGGAAAGCGGATCATCATGGCGTCGCTCGGCGGCATTCCGCTCGGTCGGCCTGCCAGGCCAAGCGAGGTGGCGGACCTGATCGCGTTCCTCGCGTCCGACCGCGCCTCCAGCATCACTGGAACTGAGTTCACGATTGACGGGGGCACGGTCCCGACCGCCTAGGCCACGTGGACAAAGGGCAGCCACAGCGTAACTGATGCGAGCGCGACGAAGCCGAGATATGACTCTGCTGTCTTGTCATAACGCGTTGCGACACGGCGCCAGTTCTTGAGCTTGCTGAACAAACGCTCGACGAGATTGCGCCAACGGTATTTCTTGCGATCATGCGGTATCGGTATGCGGCGGTTACTTTTGGTTGGAATGACCGCCTCGACATCCGCCCTGGCGAGTTCCTGGCGGATGGCATCAGCGTCATAGCCCTTATCGGCAAGCAGGGCCTCGATCCGGTCAGCCAGCATCCCGAACAAGGGCCCGAAGCCCTTCACGTCGTGGGCCTGGCCCGGCGTCAGGACGAAACATAGCGGTCGCCCCTGACCATCACAGCGGGCGTGCAGCTTGGTTGTGAAGCCGCCTCGCGAACGGCCGAGCCCTTCGAATTCTTGATCCCTTTTTTTAGCCCGACGGCGCAGTGGTGCGCCCGGACTACGGTGCTGTCGATCATGTCGGCGCTGACATCCCGCTCGACGACAGCGGCTAGGGTCTCCAGCATGGCTTCGAACACGCCCGTCACGACCCAGCGACGATACCGCCGGAACACGCTGTTCCACTTGCCATATTCATCCGGCAAATGCCGCCATTGCGCGCCTGTCCGCGCCATCCACACCATGCCTTCGAAATAGGGCCGGTTGTCTCCCGCGGGCCGGCAGCCACGTCCTCGCTCCGACGGCAGCAGGGGCCCGATCAGAGCCCACTCGTCATCCGAAATCCCAATCCGCTCGCCCAACGCCGCCTCCAAAAGACAGCCTTGAATCAACCGATCAGACGCGCGTCAACCTTTGTCCACGTGGCCTAGTCGAAGGACGGTTACTGCGCTGCCAGGCTCGCGCGCATCCGCGGCAGGACGAAGTCGAGCAGCGCGCGCAGCCTTGGCGCCATCGTCTGCCCGCCGGTATGGACGGCGAACACCTCCTCGGTCTCCGGCGGCGACACGTCCTCAAGGATCCGCATCAGCCGGCCCGCTCGAATGTCCTCGATGGCGTGGAAGAGGCCGATCCGCGCGAGGCCGGCACCTCGCACGGCCATGCGCCTGACGGCCTCGCCGCTGTTACCGAGGAAGTTGCCCGTCACGGGCTGCTCGGTCACGCGGCCGCCGTCCCGCATGGGCCAGCTAGACACCGACCGGCGGAAGTTGAATCCAAGGCAATTATGCCCCTCCAGTTCCGCAATGGTGCTGGGGCTGCCGTGCTTTGCGAGATACTGCGGCGAGGCGACTATCACGCGCGGAGAGCTGCCGATCCGGGTGGCGACGAGGTTCGAGGCGGGGGAGGGAGCCGACCCGGAAGGCGAGGTCGGTTCGCTCCAGATAGAGGTCGACGACTTCATCGGACAGCGACAGGTCGATCGTGACGTTCGGGTGCATCGCCCAGAACTCGGGAAGTAGCGGCTCCAGCTCATACATGCCTAAGCCGACCGAGGCGCTGATGCGGATCGTGCCGCAGATCTTCGAGCCTCCCTTGGAGAGGTTGTTGTCGAGATCGTCCATGTCCTGCAGGATCTGGAGGCAGCGGTCATAGTAGACCTGTCCGTCGTCGGTCAGCGCGAGCCTCCGCGTCGAGCGTTCGATCAGCCGGACGCCGAGCCGCGTCTCGATCCTCCCGACCATCTTCCCGACCGCCGACGCCGTCATGTGAAGGCGGCGTCCCGCCTCGGAGAAGCTGCCGGTCTCGACGACGCGTGAGAACACGCGCATCTCGCTGGCTCGGTTGTCCATCGAATCGCTCCGTTGCGGAATTGAGTTCCTAAGTCTTGATCGTGGGCGTGCGGTTATCAAGTCGCGTGAGGCGTCGCATCTGTCGGGTCGAACAACTTCGCCCAGGATTCGCCGATGACTGCTCTCTTCACGCCGTTCACCCTCAAGGACGTCACGCTCCGCAACCGCATCGGCGTGCCGCCCATGTGCCAATACAGCGCGCGGGACGGCTACGTGACCGAGTGGCATCAGCCGCACTATGTCGGTCTGGCGCGCGGCGGCGCCGGCCTGGTGATCGTCGAGGCGACCGGCGTGTCGCCCGACGGTCGGATCACGCCCGGCTGCACCGGCCTGTGGGAGGATGGGCAGATCGAGGGCATGGCCGCCATCGCCCACGGCATTAAGGCGGCGGGCGCCGTGCCGGGCATCCAGCTCGGACATGCGGGCCGCAAGGCCAGCGCCAACAAGCCGTGGGAGGGCGACGACCACATCCCGACTGGCGAGCCCGGTGGCTGGGACACGATCTCGCCGTCCGCCATCGCGTTCGGCGGCGGTCTGCCCAAGGTGCCGCGCGAGATGACGATCGCCGACATCGAGCGGGTGAAGGCCGACTTCGTCAGCGCCGCGGTCCGCGCGCGCCAGGCAGGGTTCGAATGGCTCGAACTCCACTTCGCCCACGGCTACCTCGCCCAGAGCTTCTTCTCGGTCCACGCCAACCAGCGGACGGACCAGTATGGCGGGAGCGCCGAGAACCGCGGCCGCTTCCTGATCGAGACGCTGCGCGCCGTCCGCAAGGTGTGGCCGGAGAACCTGCCGCTGACGGCCCGCTTCGGCGTGCTGGAATTCGACGGCCGGGACGAGGAGACGATGGTTGAGGCGATCGAGCTGGTGCGCAAGTTCAAGGCCGAAGGTCTCGACTTTCTGAACGTCAGCATGGGCTTCTCGACGATCGATGCGAAGGTGCCGTGGAGCAACGGGTTCATGGCGCCGATCGCCGCCCGCGTTCGGACCGAGACCGGCCTGCCGGTGGCGACGGCGTGGGGCATGGACAAGCCCGAGCACGCCACGGTTGCGATCGACCAGGGCAGCATGGATGTCGTGATGGTCGCGCGCGGCCACCTCGCCGATCCGCACTATCCGTTCCGACTCGCCCGCAACCTCGGCATCCCAAAGTCGTCGTCGGTGCTGCCCGACCAGTATGCCTATTGGCTGGCGCGCTATCCCGGCCCGCAGAACGGCGAGGTGGTCGACTAAGGGCCGAACGCGAGGACCAGAGGCTGGCTACGTGGCCTCCTGCATCCCATATTCGGGGAAAGGAGGCCGCATGACCGACTATCGCAAGACCGACGAGGCCGTCGCCGCGCTGACGCCCGAGCAGTTCTGGGTCACCCAGGAGAGCGGGACCGAGCGCCCCGGCACCGGCGAGTATCTTAACAACAAGAAGCCCGGCATCTACGTGGACATCGTGTCCGGCGAGCCGCTGTTCGCATCGTCGGACAAGTATGAGTCCGGCTGCGGCTGGCCGAGCTTCACCAAGCCCATCGAACCGGCCAACGTCGCCGAACTCCGTGATGTCAGCCACGGGATGGTCCGCACCGAGGTGCGGTCGGCCAATGGCGACAGCCATCTCGGCCATGTGTTCGACGATGGTCCGCAGGATCGCGGTGGCCTGCGCTACTGCATCAACTCGGCGTCGCTTCGCTACGTCCCGCGTGAGGAGATGGAGGCGCAGGGTTACGGCGCCTATGTTTCCCAAGTCGGAACTGTCGCCTAGCAGCCCATCAGCCGCAGTCGGCGAGGCTCAGCGCCGGTCCTGGCAAGTGCCAGAATTTCGTTCCTGCTCAGCGGGTTCGGGATGCGTTTACCGAATCATCCTACGTCACGTCCGACTTAACGCGTAAGGGGTGACGAGATGGCGGCAGCGGCGGTTTCCGAGAAGACGGGCATCAGAGAGCGCTTCGTTTCCTGGAACAAGGAGCGGATGTTCGTTCGCGAAGCCGGCGAACCTGGCACTCCGGCGATCCTGCTCTTCCACGACCTCTCGACGACGAGCGAAGTGTTCGTGCCCCTGATGGAGCTGCTGTCAGACCGTTACCACCTCGTGGCGCCCGATTTGGTCGGATTCGGACGCTCGGGCCGGCCATCGGAGGCTGAGTTCGGCTACACCTTCGGCCGTCTCGGTTGCTACGCCGGCACCATCATGACCGAGGATCTCGGGATCGAGAGCTACGCCGTCTACGCGCAGGGTTCGTCTGGAGGGGTGTTTTCCTGCGCATGATGGAGGGGCTTGCGGCAGCGGAAGCCGTACCGAAAACGGTCATGATCGACGCGACCTACCTGAAGGCGCACCGCACGGCATCGAGCCTGCGGGTAAAAACGGGGATCTCGGCCGCCTGATCGGACGCACGAAAGGCGGCATGAACACCAAGCTCCATGCCGTCGCCGACGCGAACGGTCGCCCCTTGAGCTTCTTCATGACCGCCGGTCAGGTCAGCGACTACACCGGTGCGGCCGCGCTGCTGGAGGACCTGCCAAAAGCGGAGTGGCTGCTCGGCGACCGCGGCTACGACGCCGACTGGTTCAGGGACGCTCTTCAGGCCAAGGGCATCCAGCCTTGCATCCCAGGCCGCAGGTCCCGCAACGAGCCCGTCCGGTACGATAAGCGCCGCTATCGGCGCCGCAGCCGCATCGAGATCATGTTCGGCCGCCTCAAAGACTGGCGCCGCGTCGCCACCCGCTACGATCGCTGCCCTACGGCCTTCTTCTCCGCCATCGCCCTCGCTGCCACCGTCATCTTCTGGCTGTGATCAACGAGATGGGCCGGCTGCCACCGTCATCTTCTGGCTGTGATCAACGAGATGGGGCGGTTGCCGCCCCCCCGGACAGCATCGCATTATGCCAGGAAGTGCTCAAGCTTAGCGGAGAGGACGGCGACCATGATGAACGAGACGATGATTGGCGTGGATCTGGCAAAGGCTGTTTTTCAGGTTCACGGGGCATCGATGACCGGAGAGCCAAGGTTCCGCAAAAAGCTGTCACGCCAAAGCTTCTCCGAGTTCATGGCCAAACAGCCTCCCGCCTTGGTCGTGATGGAAGCTTGTGGCAGCGCTCATCACTGGGCTCGAGAGATGATCAGGCTTGGTCATGAGGTGAAGCTGATTGCGCCGCGCTATGTGAAGCCATTCGTAAAGCGACAGAAGAACGATGCGGCCGATGCGGAGGCCATCGTGATCGCGGCCCGGCAGCCTGAAATGCGCTTCGTCGAGGTCAAAGGTGCCGAGCAACAAAGCCGAGCGATCCTGTTTCGCGCTCGCGAACGGCTCGTCCACCAGCGTACCGAGCTCATCAACGCACTCAGGGCAGCCCTTTACGAATACGGCCATGTCGTGCCGCAAGGCATCCGTCAGATCGGACGGATCGAGGAGATCCTTGAGGCGCCACACAGTGACTTGCCTGATCTGATGCGGGACGAATGCCGCGATCTGCTGGAACAGATCGCTGAACAGACGGTCCGTATCAATGCGCGGACGGAAAAGATCAAAGCTCTAGCGGCCGAGGCTGACACCGCCCGTCGCTTGCAAACAATCCCCGGAGTCGGCCCGATGACGGCTCTGGCGGTCGAGGCATTTGCGCCACCGATGGAGAGTTTCAATTGCGGCCGTGCCTTTGCAGCCTGGCTAGGCCTTGTTCCGCGCCAGTTCTCCTCAGGCGGCAAAGAGCGGCTCGGTCGCACTTCAAAGGCAGGACAGGCCGATATCCGCCGATTGCTGATTATCGGTGCAATGTCGCGGTTGAACTGGATGGGACGCAAATCCATTCCAGAAGACTCGTGGCTAGCACGAATTACATCGCGGAAGCCGCGGATGCTCGTGGCGATCGCCTTAGCCAACAAGATGGCACGGACGATGTGGGCGATGCTGACGAAAAATGAGGATTATCGAGTTCCGGCACAGGCAGGAGCAGCATAACATTATACTGCAAATTCTGCCTGAGGCCGGATAAACGGGAGTGTGAGAAGGCGACGACCCGAATGGGCAAAACGATCGAACAGATCTGGATCAGAAAAACCAGTTCAGGACTCAGAGCGCTACAGCTCGCCAATGAGATTTGGATCTGATCCGCGGATCACCATACCGGCCAGCGGCTTCTGAATGCCGTCTTAAAAGGCCTTACAGAAGACCGCACTCGATCACTAACCCACACGGTCAGAAACCTCTTGCATCACGGGCGGCAACCACAGAAGTCCTGACCCTAAGGTACTTGCTGTTGCGGCGCTGCTTCTGAACCTCTTCCCCGCTGAAGCACAAGTAGCACAGGTCAGTCCTGTCCAGCTCGGCAGCGACATCCCGAAGGATTGGCACGAACCCACCGACGATCAGGATTTCGTCAAGCGGGAGGTGATGATCCCTATGCGCGACGGCGTGAAGCTGCATACGGTGATCGTGCTTCCGCGTGGCTCGGCCGGCGCGCCCATGTTGCTCGAACGAACACCGTATGACGCGAGTTCTTTCCTGTCGGGCACCAGCCCCAAGCTCCGCGATCGGCTGTTGCCGGGCGATCGTATATGGGCGGACAACGCGTACATCATGGTCGCCCAGGACATGCGCGGCAAATACGGATCTGAAGGCACGTACGTGATGACGCGGCCTCCGATCGGTCCGCTTAATCCGACAAAGACCGACGACACGACCGACGCCTATGATACGATCGATTGGCTGGTGAAGCACGTCCACGAAAGCAATGGCCGCGTTGGCATGATCGGCTCGTCTTACGACGGCTGGGCGGTCGTGATGGCACTGCTGCATCCGCATCCGGCGCTGAAGGTAGCAGCGCCCGAAAGCCCGATGATCGACGGCTGGATGGGAGACGACTGGTTTCAGTACGGCGCATTCCGACAGAAGATGTTCGACTATTTTGCCGAACAAACCGGCGTGAAGGGAGCAGGCAGTGCCGTTTCCCGGATGGGTCGCGACGATTATCAGGAAATGCTCGATGCTGGCTCGGCTAGAGCCTATGCTGGGGCTCACGGCATCGATCGGCTGCTTGGTGGCAACGCCTGTCGACCCATCCCGCCTATGATGGGCTCTGGCAGGGACAGGCACTCGACAAGATCGTCGCCGCACAT
Source organism: Sphingomonas sp. Ant20 (assembly GCF_000783375.1). Taxonomy (NCBI): domain Bacteria; kingdom Pseudomonadati; phylum Pseudomonadota; class Alphaproteobacteria; order Sphingomonadales; family Sphingomonadaceae; genus Sphingomonas; species Sphingomonas sp. Ant20. The sequence goes on along the minus strand of NZ_JRVI01000176.1, from coordinate 13,615 downwards.
CCCTCCTCCGTTCCGACGATGTGGCTGCAAGGACTATGGGATCAAGAAGACATATACGGGGCTGTCCATAGCTGGGAGGCGCTGAAGGCAAAGGGCATGGCGTCAACCAATCACCTTGCTATGGGGCCTTGGTATCATAGCCAGATCAACGGACGCGGCGATGCACTCGGTCCGCTTAAATGGAGTGGCGACACCGCAGCATATTTTCGCCGGGAGGTGCTGGTGCCGTTCTTCGACACCTATCTCCGCGATCGAAAACCCGCGCAACCTACGCCACATGTGATCCTCTACAACCCTGCGGAGGATAGATGGGACAGGTTCGCCGACTGGCCCGGTGCAGGCCCCGATGCGCTGACGCCGATGTACTTGCAGCCAGGTAGCGGCCTGGCGCACAGCCGCCCGGTGGCGGGCGGCGACAGCTACGTATCCGATCCCGCCAAGCCGGTGCCGTTCGAGCAGCTGCCGGTAAGGATGGGCGACCACGCGAGCTGGTCAACGTGGCTGGTGCAGGATCAGCGCTTCGTTTCTACCCGGCCTGACGTGTTGAGCTACCAAACCCCGCCCCTCCAAACGCCCGTGCGCGTCCAAGGTGCGCCGTTCGCCGATATTTTCTTGAGCACCACCGGGAGCGACACCGATGTCGTGGTTAAGATAATCGATGTGTATCCCGAAAGTAACGCCGACGCGCCCGAACTCGCTGGCTACCAGCTTCCCGTAAGTCTCGCTATCTTCAGGGGCCGGTACCGCCAAAGCTTCGAACATCCGACCGCAATTCCTTCCGGTGTAATACAGGAATATAAGTTCGGGCTTCCGACGCTGAATTACACCTTCAAACCGGGCCATCGCATGATGGTACAGGTGCAGTCATCACTGTTCCCTCTGTACGATCGAAACCCGCAGACATATGTTCCCAACATATTCTTTGCTAAACCGGGCGACTATCGGTCCGCGACCGTAACAATTGAGCATGGGACGCACGGGGCTAGTGCGGTTCTCTTGCCGATCGTGCCATCATCAACCGCTATCGGCCCTTAACGCAATGTCTACGATTTATCTCGATCGAAAGCTGATGCGGCACGATGCATTATACCCGATTGTTCGCGGTGCCAATTATCGCTGACAGCTGCGTGCCAATCAGCGCTGACATCTACAGCCACGCCAGTTGCCGCTTCGACGGCGTGGCACCGAAGGGGACGAGCGCCGCACCGGTGGTCGCCGCGCCAATGGTCGTCGCGAACGTGCCGCCGGGAAAGGCCATCGCTGCGCCAAGCGTTCCGGCCGTGAAGGCGATTGCGTCGCGCCGCGATGGGCGCAGGGGATCGGTCATCGAATGTCCTTCAGCGTAAAGCGTACCGTGTCGACGCCGTAGAGCGGTCCACCGACCGGCGGCGCGACGATCAGGCACAGGTCCGTGTCGGTCGTGCCGCCCGCCAGCGGCGCGGTCAGCGTGAACCGGTTCGGCGTGGTCGCCGGATCGGGCAGCGGCACCATCGCCAGCGCGGGCCCGTCGCAGGTCCGCGCATGCACCATCAGCGTCCCGAAATATGTCGGGTTGTAGCGCCACGCGACCATCTGTCGCTGCGGCTGGCGCAGCGCGAAGTTGCGCGGCAGCCGACCGAGCGAGACCGTGATGCCCCGGACCTGTCCGAGCGGCGCGGCGCGGTACAGCCAGCAGCCGTCATAGATGTTCATGCTGTACGCCGGCCCGCCGCCCGTCGCATCCGGCGCAGCGGCAGGCGCAGCCGGATCCCCGCGCCGGCACAGGTTTCGAGGCTTGCACTCGCCCGCGTCAACAGCGCGGCGGGTGCGGTATCGAAGCGGCGCACGGCGGCGAGCGCGCGGCCGTCGGGTGCGAACGTCACTGCGCGGACCACCGTGTCCGGCGCCACGCTCAGCGGTCGGGCATAGGCGCGCGAGGTCGATGACGGCGCCGCGCCATCGGTCGTGTAGCGGATCGTGCCATAGCCGGCCTGGTTCGCCATGCCGATCGTGACCGTCTTGCCGCGCACCGCCGGACCGACCCCGCCGACCACGGTGTAATCGACCGCGAAGGCGCTGTCCGCGGCGGCGATCCCCTGCCGCTGATAGCGATTGAGCTGGGGATCGAGCCGCACGAGGAAGCCCGGCCAGTCGCGCGCGGCGCGCGGCGACCAGGCCATCTCCGCCAGCGCCGCGATGCGCGGAAACAGCGCATGTTCGCGCTGCGCGGGGGTGACCATATATTCGGCCCACAGATTGGCCTGCGGCCCCAGCACGTGATGCGCCTTTGCCGCGGCGATCCCGGCGGGCAGGGGGTCATAGGCATAGACGTCAGCGAGCGTCTGTACCGCCATGCGTCCCGGCGGCTCGTCGTCGCGCCCGCTTTGCAGATTGTCGAGATACAGGACCGGGCCGGGCGACAGCACGACGTCGTGCCCCATGTTCGCCGCTTCGATCGCGCCCGCCTCGCCGCGCCATGACATCACCGACGCGGTCGGTGGCAGCCCACCCTCGAGGATCTCGTCCCAGCCGATCAGGCGGCGCCCGCGCTTGGCGAGGTGCGCGCCGAGCTGACCGACGAACCAGCTCTGCAGGCCCTTTTCATCGGCGATGCCGAGCGTGCGCATCTTCGCCTGGACCGCGGCCGATGCCTGCCACTGCTCCTTCAGTGCCTCGTCGCCGCCGATATGGATATAGGTCGACGGGAAGATCGCCATGACCTCGTCGAGCACCTGCTTGACGAACGTGATGCTGCGATCGTCGACGTTGAACAGATAGGGGTTGATGCCCCAGTCGCCCGACACCGGCGGCCGGTCCCCCGTCACGCCGATCTGCGGATAGGCGGCGACCGCTGCCTGTGCGTGGCCGGGCAGGTCGATCTCCGGCACGATCGTCACCGCGCGCGCCGCGGCATAGGCGACCAGCGCGCGCAGCTGGTTCTGCGTGTAGAAGCAGCCATAGCGGCCCGCCGGCGCACCCGCATTGGGCGTGGACGAGGCACGCCAGGCGCCGATCCGCGTCAGCTCGGGATGACGCTTGATCTCGATCCGCCAGCCCTGGTCATCGGTCAGATGCAGTTGCAGGCGGTTCAGCTTGTGCTGCGCCATCATGTCGATGACGCGCTCGATCGACGCGATCGGCTGCATGTGGCGCGCGACGTCCAGCATCACCCCGCGCCACGCAAAGCGCGGGGCATCGTCGATCGCCACGACGGGGACCGCGACGCCCGTCCCGAACCGCGCATCGGGGGACAGCATCTGCGCCAGCGTCATCGCGCCATAGAACAGCCCGGCGTCGGTCGCCGCGGCGATGCGGATCCCCGCGGGCGTCACGTCGAGCCGGTATCGCTCGCTGCTCCCCCCATTTGTAGCGGGCAGCCGCACGAAACTGATCGCCCCCGGTCCGCGGTCGGCCACGTTCAGCGTGATGCCGCGCGTGCGGGCGACGATCTCGACCGCGCGCCGCGCCGCACTGGCAGCGCCCGTGTCGCCGGCAGGGACGACGATCCGCGCACCATCGTCGATGCGGACGCTGCCCGTACCCGCTGTCGCATGTGCGGGCAGCGGCAGCAGCGGGGAGGGGCCGGCGACCGCGGGCTGGCCGACAGTAACCAGCGCCGCGGCAACGCACGCCGCGATGACGAGGCTCATCCGACGCCGGCGGATCGCCCCTTGGACCACGCGCATCAAAAGCGCGTCGTTGCCGAAATCGAGATCTGGCGTCCCAGCGTGTCGTAACGCTGGGGAATCGTGTTCCCGCGCGACAAGGCGTAATCATAGGTGTTCGTCAGGATCGGCTGCTGGCGGTGGAAGATGTTGTTGACCGCCGCGGTCAGCGTCATCCGCTTGGCGATGTTCACGCCCAGCGACAGATCGAAATAATGATAGGCGGGGATCCGCGTGAAGTCGGAGACCTCGGTCGCCGGCGTCGAGTTCGGGCCGCCATTCTGACCCGCGGTCGTGCCACCGATATAGCGCCACGCGACCGACGCGCTGAAGATTCCGTCGTCGCTCGAATAGGTGGTGCGGACATTATGGATCCAGCGTGGTGTCGGCTGCGGGCAGGATCCGCCGAAATAGCCGACGCAATTGGTCCGCGGCTGATCGGGCGCGGCCTGGCCGCCCTGGTCGGTGGTCAGCGTGCCGTTCATCAGGAAGTCGAGCTTGCCCGCCGTCCCGCCGAGCCGCGCCGAATATTGCGCCTGGAAGTCATAGCCGCTCGCATAGAGCCGGTACGCGTTCAGATTGCCGCCCTGGATATAGCCCGCCGTCGTGCCCGTGCCGTTCAGCTGATAGGTCGTCGGATCGCGCACCAGCCGGCTGCAATAATAGGGGTCGCCGGTGATCACGCAGCCATCGACTGCAAAGCTCGCACCCAGATAGCTGATCACATTGTCGACGCGGATCTTGTACCGGTCGACCGAGAAGCTGAACCGCGGCAGGAACCGGGGCGTCAGCACCAGGCCATAGGTCAGCGTCTGTGCGTCCTCGGGATCGATCGGCGTGCCGTTGTTGCGCTGGCGGCAGACATCGTCGACACAGCGCAGGCTGCCGGGAATACCCGCGGCCAGACCATTGCCATATTGCGCGTCGGGCAATCCGGTCAGGCGACACGCCTCGATGCTGGCCCTCGGCGCGACGCCGTTGACGCTGGCACAGGGGTCGACGATCGTTGCATTCTGATAGCCGACGACCTGATCGGCCTCCCTCAGGCCGGGCGCGCGCGCGGCCCGGTTCCGGCCGACGCGGAACGTGACGTCCTCGCTCGGCGAATAGACCGCCTCGATCTTCCACGTGTTGAAGGTCTGGGGATTGGTGCTGTATTTCGACAGGCGATAGCCGCCATTGACCTGCAGCAGTTTGAAGAACGGCACGTTCTGCACCAGCGGCAGCTGGGCTTCGGCATTGCCCTCGACGACGTCCTGCGTGGTCAGGCTGTCGGGCACGCCGCCATAGACTTCGATGAAGCGCGTGTTGCGCGTCGTCCGCTCCTCCTGCCGGCGATATTCCCCGCCGACCGCCACGGCCAGGCCCTGTTCGGCGAATGGCGACCGGATGCCGTAGCGGGTGAAGTCCGCCGTCAGATTGGCGGTCACGTCATAGAATTTGGCGCGCAGGTCCTGCACGCCGAGCCCCTCGTCGAACAGATAGTCGCTGAGCGCGGCGCTGCCGGGATTGTTGGCGGTGAACACGTTGAGCGGTACGCAGGCGGGGTCGGTGCCGTTGACCACCGACCGGCACGTCGGCACGCCGTTCACGTTGACGACGTCGAGCGCGCGGCTGACCTTGGCGGCGACCGGGTTGCCGCCGGGCTCCCATAATTGCCGGCTCGTGCTGTAGACGCCGCCGACGTCATACCGCCAGCCCTCGGCGATCTCGCCGCGGACCGACGCGTTGATGCGCGTCTGCGTGTTCCTGAAGCTCTCCTTGTCGCGGTCGCCGGCCAGCCCCGGAAAACCATATTGGACGCCGAGCGGTGCCGACGCGCCGGTCCCGGCATTTGCGCCGCAGATCGTCTGCGCCTGCGATGCGGACATCAGCGGATTGTCGCAGTTCACCCGGTAGCTGCCCTGGACATAGGGGCCGTAGAGCAGGTTCTCCGATGTATCGCGAAGGTACATCACGCCCGCCGAAAACTCGGCCGCGGGCGACGCCTTGAAATTGATGAAGCCGCCGCCGTTGAAGCGCTCATAACCACGCGCCGCGAGCCGGTCCGCCTGGTTCGCATAGCCCGGAATCGTCGATGCGGGCGCGAAGACGCCGGGGCTGCCGGTGACGTTCGAATAATTCACGCCGTTCGCCGTCAGCGTCCCGTTGGGCGACGCCGCGGTCACGCCGCAGATCAGGTTGTTGACCCTGAGCGGGTTGCCCGTGTCGCGGCGCAGCTGACAGCCCGACGCGTCGCGGTCACGGAAGAAGATGCCGTCCGCGGTCCGGTAGGTGCCGTAGACCGAGACATTCAGCCGGTCGTCGAGGAAGTTGTGACCGTAGGTCGCGCTCAGATCCGCACGGCCGCCATCGTTGGTCAGCCCCGTCGGCGTGGCGATCCCGTAGCGCTGCGCGACGGGTGTCGAGGCGTTGGCGCGGTTGTCATGATTGTAGAAGCTGTAATTGCCCGACAGCTGCAACCCTTCGAAATCGCGTCGGATCACATAGTTCACGACGCCCGCGATCGCGTCCGACCCATAGACCGAGGATGCGCCGCCGGTCAGCAGGTCGATGCGCTCGACCAGCGAGACCGGGATCAGGTTGGTGTCGACGGATTCGGTCCCGGCGATCCGCTGGCCGTCGATCAGCGACAGCGTGCGGTTGAAATCCAGCCCGCGCAGCTTGACGCCGCGCTGCTGGCCGTTGCTCTGCTGGTAGTTCTGCTGCGCATCGGGCTGCACCTGACCCAGCCGGTTCGTCACCTCCTCGAGATTGACCGCGCCTTGCGCCTTGATCTCCGCGGCACCAATGCTGGTGATCGGGCTCGCCGACTTCAGATTGGGCCGGGTGATGCGCGTGCCGGTGACCATGATGTCCGCCGCGCCGGCGCTGGCGTTTCGGACGTGGGGTCGAGCGTGACGGGGGCGGACCCGGTGGGCGGGGCGGGGGCTGCGCTATCCTGCGCCGCCACCACGAACACGCCCTGCGTGGTCTGCGAGACCGCAAGGCCGGTGTCGCGCAACAGGCGCCGAAACGCGTCGGCAGCGGTCATCGACCCGGCCAGCGCGGTCGACCGGCGCGTGCCGACCCGCGCCTGATCGAACACGACCTGGACACGGGCCTGCTGCGCCAGCGTCTGCAGTGCCTGGGCCAGCGGCTGCGGCGCGACGTCGACGCGGACCATCGCCGACTGTGCAGCGAGCGGCGTCGCTGCCACCGCGGCGATTGCGACGACGCTGGTCCGCACCAACATCGATCCGAAAGAATGCCCAACCATGATCTCGCCCCCCTGTTATTACGCTAATATGACGGGCGACATTGCGAAACGCTCACCGACATTGATATTTTTATAATCTTTTTATCCAGATGAGTCGATCTGGTATTGTTTATGTCTGTTGTTGGTCTTTTCGGTGCGCTTGACGGAAGACGCATTCGCACGGATGAAGACGGGGTCCACCCTCCCGATACTGTCACGTCTGGCACATCGGACGATCGTTAGCGTGCCACCCGATTTTCCGAACCTTGGAGGCGCATTTAGCCCCTGGAAAGGCCAATCGCGCGCCGCAGCGGACTGAACATATTTAATCCATGTTATGCATCGACAACATGCTGCAAGCCGCTCACAAGTAAGGTTAATTCCGGGCGACTATCAGATGCAAGGTACCAATATATTACCAAAAAAGGCTCAAAAGACGGATATAAATATAAAAAGACATTTTATGAAACTTATGTTGCGCAGGGAGATTGATCGACTTAAGCCGACCCCCGAAAACGACATTGGGCCAGCAAGCGCCCCAGTTTCTGTGGGGAGTATGTGATGCGCCAAGTGATCAATTTTGCAGTGCTGCGCTCGGTTCTGGCGGCATCGACGATGCTGGCGACACCGGCCTTCGCGCAGGACGTGCTGCAGGACGCGACGAAGCCGGTGCCCGCCGAGAGCCAGACCCCGCGGCGCAGGCGGCCCCGACACCGGACGCCGCGCCCGCAACCGAAGCGGCGCCCGCGCCCGCCACCCCCGCAGTCCGACATCGTCGTCACCGGCTCGCGGATCATCTCGTCGGGCTTCACCGCACCGACCCCGACCCAGGTGCTGAGCGCCGAGTCGATCGCCAAGAACGCGCAGCCCAACGTCTTCACGACCGTCGCGCAATTGCCCTCGCTCCAGGGCAGTACGGGCGCCACCGTCGGCGCCAACGGCACCTCGACCGGCGTGCAGGGGCTGAGCGCGCTCAGTCTTCGCGGCCTTCAGCCGATCCGCACGCTCACCCTGATCGATGGCCAGCGGGTCGTCGGCGCGAACGTCACCGGCGTCGCCGATGTCAGCCTGTTCCCGCAATTGCTGATCGAACGGGTCGACGTCGTGACCGGGGGCGCCTCCGCCTCCTACGGCTCCGACGCGGTCGGCGGTGTAGTCAATTTCGTGACCAATACCCGCTTCACCGGCTTCAAGGCCAATCTCCAGTCGGGCATCAGCACCTACGGTGATGACGGCAACTACACGGTTCAGGCGGCGGTCGGGAAATCGCTGTTCAACGACCGGCTGCATCTCATCGGCAGCGGCGAATACAGCCACGAGGACGGGATCGGATCGGCCGGGTTCGGCGTCGGATCGAATCCCGACGGCAGCGGCCCGGGCGGGCGCAACTGGCTGGTCTCGCGCAACCTGATCAACCGCGGCATCACCAATGACGGCGGCCCGCAATATCTCGATCGCAGCTTCACCCAGGCGAACAATACCGCGCTCTACGGGCTGATCACCGCCGGCCCGCTCCAGGGCACCGCGTTCGACGTGAACGGCAATCCGCGCCAGTTCGAATATGGCTCGAACGGCGTGCCGCTGAAGGATGCGAACGGCAACGTGCTGGGCTGCTACAACGGCGTGTGCGAAGGCGGCGACCGATCGGGCAACGTGACCAACGCCAATTCGCTCAAGTCGACGATCACGCGGCTCAGCGGCTATGGCCGGATCGGCTTCGACATAGATCCCGACAATGAACTCTACACCACCGTCAACGTCGCCCGGGTGACGACGGGCAACATTCCCAATGTCGGATCCGCGCAGTTCGGCAACCTGACGCTCCAGTGCGCCAACCCCTATGTCCCTACCTCGGTCCAGGAGGCCTGCGCGGCGAACGGGATCACCCAGTTCCGCTACGGCGTCGACAACGCGATCTTCCCCGACTCGATCAGCGTCCGTACCGAGCGCGAGCAATATCGCTTCGTCGCCGGCGCGAAAGGCAAGATCCAGGCGTTCGGCGGCGACTGGCGCTATGATGCCTATTATCAGCACGGCACGGGCATCACCGACATCACCGTCCGCGATATCCCGCTGATGCCGCGCTACAATGCCGCGATCCAGGCGGTCCGCGCGCCCGATGGCAGCATCACCTGCGCCAATCCCGCCGCGGTCGCCAGCGGTTGCGTCCCGCTCAACATCATCGGCGGCCAGACGCCCAGCGCCGCGGCGCTCGCCTATATCCTTCCGGGCAACGGACCATATCAGCATACGCGCCAGACCCAGGACGTCGCGAGCTTCTCGGTCAGCGGCGAGCCGCTGCAACTGCCCGCCGGCGCGCTGTCGGTCGCGTTCGGCAGCGAATATCGGCATGAATTCTATCAGGTGAACGCCGATCCCTACGGCAATGGCGTCGTGACCAGCGGCGCGTACGATGCGCAATATCCCAGCGACCCGCTGCTGAACCCGCAGGGCGGCAACTGGTATGCGGGCAATTACCGCGACGGCCGCGGCGCCTATAGTGTGTATGAATCCTTCCTCGAGGTGAACGCCCCGCTGTTCAACTCGGACGGGGTCGGCAAGGCGAACCTCAATGCCGCCGGGCGCGCGACCAACTACAGCACGTCGGGGACGGTCTATACGTGGAAGGTCGGCGCGACCTGGAACACGCCGGTCGACGGCATCCGTTTCCGCGGCGTGACCTCGCGCGATATCCGCGCACCCAATCTGAGCGAGCTCTTCGCCGCGCCGGTCACCAGCAATCGCACCGGCACGACCGATCCGTTCAATCCGGGTCGCACGCTCACCGTGCTCCAGACGACCACGGGGAACACCGCGCTGCGCCCCGAAGTCGCGCGCAATACTGAATTCGGCGTGATCCTGTCGCGTCCGTCCTGGGCGCCGCGGCTGAACATCTCGGTCGATTACTACCGCATCAAGATCAAGAGCGCGATCGCGGCGCTCGATGCGCAGACCCAGATCAACCTCTGCTTCGCCGGCGTGACCTTCACCTGCAACAGCTTCGACATCAGCGATCCGAACAACGCCTCGGTCACCGTCCAGCCGTTCAACTTCGCGTCCATCTTCACCGACGGCTTCGATATCGAGGCGAGCTACCAGGTTCCGTTGTCGGGCATCGGCCTGCCCGGCCAGGCGTCGCTGCGCGTCTGGCGACGCATGTGAAGAACTTCGTCTCGGATCGCGGTCTGCCCAACACGATCCCCATCCAGGGTGCGGGCGTAAATCTGGGGCAGGGTGCGACGCCGAGCTGGAAGGTCCTCGCGGTCCAGGACTGGACGACCGACCTCTTCAGCATGACGCTGCAGGAACGGTGGATCAGCGCGGGCGTGATCAGCAACGAATATATCGTCTGCCAGACCAACTGCCCGGTCTCGACGATCGATCACCCGACGATCGATCGCAATCACCTCGATAGCGCCTTCTACGTCGACATCAGCGCCTCGTACAAATTCACCGACGCGGTGCAGGGCTATGTCAAGGTGGACAACATGTTCAACAAGGACGCCGCCACCGTCCCCAGCGATATAACCAACCCCGGTCTCTACGACGTCGTCGGACGCGCGTTCCGGGTCGGCATGCGCGCGAACTTCTGATGACCCCCGGCCCGGTATGCCGTTGAGCATGACGGGGGTCGGTCATCGGATCCGATTAACTGGGGAAAGCCGATGCTGCCGTTCCTGCTGATGGCCGCCGATGTCCAGGCGCCTGATCTTCAAGCGACGCCACCCGCCGTCGAGACGGCGATCGCGGCGATGACGCTCGAGGAGAAGGCCGCGCAGCTCGGCAGCAGCGCGCCGGCGCTGCCCCGGCTCGATCTGCCCGCGTACGATTACTGGAGCGAGGGGCTGCACGGCCTCGCGCGCAACGGGATCGCGACGGTATTTCCGCAGGCGATCGGTCTGGCGGCGAGCTGGGATACCGCGCTGCTCGATCAGGTCGGCACGGTCGTCTCGACCGAGGCGCGGGCGAAGTACAACGGCGTGCGCTCGACGCGCGACCGGCGGCGTTTCGCGGGGCTGCACATCTGGTCGCCCAACCTGAACATCTTCCGCGATCCGCGCTGGGGGCGGGGGCAGGAGACCTATGGCGAGGATCCCTATCTGACGGGCAAGCTGGGCGTCGCGTTCGTTCGCGGCATCCAGGGGCCCGACGCCGCGCATCCTCGGGCGATCGCGACGCCGAAGCATTTCGCGGCGCATTCGGGGCCGGAGGCGGGGCGCAACAGCTTCGACGCGGATATCTCCCCGCGCGACATGGCCGGGACCTATACGCCGGCCTTCCGCATGGCGGTGACCGAAGGCCGCGCGCAGTCGATCATGTGCGCCTATAACTCGCTTCACGGCGTACCCGCCTGCGCGTCGTCCGCGTTGCTGACCGATCGCGCGCGCGGCGACTGGGGGTTTGGCGGCATGGTCGTGTCGGACTGCGATGCGGTCGGCTATATCTCCGTCTTCCATTATTACCGCCCCGATCTGCCCTCGGCGGCCGCGGCGGCGCTGCAGGCGGGCACCGATCTCGATTGCGGGCCGAGCTATGATGCGCTGCCCGCCGCGGTTCGGAAGGGTCTGGTACCCGAAGCCGCGATCGACACGTCGCTGCGTCGTGTCCTCGCGTCGCGCGCGGCACTCGGCATCGCCTTTGGCCAGCGCAGCCCCTGGACGCGCATCGCGCCGTCGCAGGTCGACACGCCCGCGCACCGCGCGCTCGCGCAGACCGCGGCGGAAAAGTCGCTGGTGCTGCTCACCAACAAGGACCGGCTGCCGCTCAAACCCGGGACCCGGATCGCGGTGATCGGGCCCAATGCCGACTCGCTCGACGTGCTCGAGGCGAATTACCACGGCACCGCCAGCGCGCCGGTCACGCCGTTGCAGGGCATTCGCGCGCGTTTCGGCGCCGATCGCGTAACCTATGCGCAGGGCAGCGGGCTGGCGGCGGGAGTCGCCTTGCCCGTGCCCGAAACCGCCCTGTCCGCGAATGGCAGGCCGGGGCTGACAGGCGAGTATTTCAGCGACGGCGCGATGACCCGGCGGGTCGCGACCCGGCAGGATCGCACGATCGACTTCGACTGGGATCGCGCGCCGCCCGTTCCAGGACTGTCGGCCAAAGGCTACGGCGTCCGCTGGACCGGGCAACTCACGCCGCCGGGCCCCGGCCGCTACCGGCTGCGGCTCGACGTCCCCCGCTGCTTCGACTGCGAAGGCCATGATCCGGTGAAGCTGTGGCTCGACGGCAAGCCGCTGATCACCGACGACGGCAGCGATAGCGCGGTCGAGGCGGAGGTCACCGTCACCGACGCCAAACCGCACGACCTCCGCATCGACTATGTACACGCAAGCGAGGATGGCGGGATCGGCCTGCGCTGGGTCGCGCCGATCGACGCGCAGCGCGGCGAGGCGCTCGCCGCCGCCGGCGCAGCGGATGTGGTCGTGGTGTTCACCGGCCTGTCGCCGACGCTCGAGGGCGAGGCGCTGCGGCTCGACGTGCCGGGCTTCCTCGGCGGCGACCGCACCGCGATCGAACTGCCCGAGCCGCAGCGCGCGCTTCTGGAAACGCTCGCCACCGCCGGGAAGCCGATCGTGGTCGTGCAGCTGACCGGATCCGCGATCGCCGATCCGTGGAGCAGGGACCATGCCGATGCGGTCGTCGCCGCTTGGTATCCGGGCCAGTCCGGCGGGACCGCGATCGCGCGGATGCTGGCGGGCGATATCAATCCGGGCGGGCGTCTGCCGGTGACGGTCTATGCCACGACGCGCGATCTGCCCGCCTATATCGATTACAGCATGAAGAACCGGACCTACCGCTTCTTCAGCGGTACGCCGCTCTACCCGTTCGGCCACGGCATCAGCTACACGCGCTTCGCCTATGCCCCCAGGACGGCGCCGATCGCGACGGTTACCGCGGGACAGCCGCTGGCGGTCAGCGTCACGGTGACCAACACCGGCAAGCTCGCCGGGGACGAAGTGGTCCAGGCCTATCTCGCACCCGTCGACGCGCAGGAACAGGGGCGGACGATTCCCGTGCTGCAACGCCAGCTCGTCGGGTTCCGCCGGATCCCGCTGCGCGCCGGCGAAGCCCGCACCGTCGACTTCGCCATCGACTCGCGCAGCCTTAGCATGGTCGAGCATGACGGTACGCATGCCGTCGTGCCGGGCCGCTACCGGCTGTTCGTCGGCGGCGGGCAGCCCGGGGACGCGGCGGGGATCTGGACGGACGTGACGATCACCGGGACGCGGACCGTGCTTCCGAAATAACGCGAACGACACCCAAGGGGAGCCTGCGAGATGAGTGCCATCAGGATCTATACGGCGTCGCTGTGCGCCGGCGTCGCGGCCATGCAGGGGCCGGCGCAGGCGGCGGCACAGCAGGTCGACTGGCCGTCGTCGCGGATCGCACACCCAAAGCGGGCGGCGATCGGGCCGTATAACGCGGTATTCCTCGCCGGGTCCGACGGTCTCGAACGCCCGGTACAGGGCTATGCCGCCGACGAGGCACTGCCGCCGATGCCGCAATGGACGATGCGCGCCTGGATCAACCCGACGCTGCTGCCCAAGGGACTCGTGCCGGTCGCGGCGATCGGCAACCCCGCCGGCGCGGCCGCACGGATGTTCGCGCTCGACGATGGCAAGCCCGTTTTCCAGATGGGCGCGACGACGCTCCGCGCCACTGCGCCGATCACCCGCGAGTCCTGGCATCTGCTGACCGCGACCGCGGATGCGGGGCGGGTGCGCTTCTT
>NZ_JRVI01000175.1:0-12813 GCF_000783375.1 Sphingomonas sp. Ant20 | reverse complement strand
CCGACGCGGTGGCCGCGGTTGCGGTGACGGGCAGGCAGCTGCGGCCCGCGAGGAAGTCGATCGCCTGCCGCGTCGAGGCTTCGCGCGGGTCGCCGAGCGGATAGCGGATATCGTCCTCCGCCCGGCAGCTCGCCTCGACGGTGCCGGCAAGCCCGTCATAATAGGCGCCCTGGCGTGCGGCGTTCTGCGTCGAGAGTGCGACCACGCGCAGACGGTCGTCGCAGGCGGCGCGGTCGAGCCCGATCTGGCCGACGGGCTTGCCATAGGTGTTGGTGCCGATCAGCCCGGCAGCGCTGTGCAGATAGGGGATCATCGCGTTGATCACGAGTTCGCTCGCCGAGGCGGTCCCGCCCGTGCCGATGAACGCGACGCGCGTCGGCGCGATCGATTCGGGCTGCGGCGCGAAGAAGCGCGTCGTGTTGTTGGCGGATTTTTCGGTGCGGAAGGTCGTGTAGCTCGAGACTTCGGACGTCGCGCGGTTGCGGCCGAGCAGGTCGGTCATCAGCTCTGCGATCGAGATCAGCCCGCCGCCATTATAGCGCAGGTCGATGACGATATCGGTGACGTTCTGCGCGCGGAAGCTGGCAAAGGCGGCGCGCAGCGCGGGGTCGGCGGTCGAGATGAACGTCCGGAGGTTGATATAGCCATAGTTGCGGCCGCCATCGGCGATGACCTTCGCACCGTAGCGGCTCGAGACCGGGAGCAGCGCGAAATCGGTCTTGGTCAGCGTGATGTCGCGCGTGCCCTGCGCGTCGCGGATCTGCAGCACGCGGCTGGTGCCGGCCGTGTCCGGGCCGAGCGCGGTCGAGACGCCCGCGCTGCCCTCTGCGGCGAAGATCGCGCTGACGGTCCGCAGCGTGTTGGCAGTGGTCCCGATCGCGACGATTTCGGCACCGCGATCGACCTGCGCCGCCAGCGCGGCGCCGCCTTCGAAGGATTCGATGACATAGGCACGGCGCCCGCTGCCATCGATGCCGAGACGGAAGCCGAAGCCGGCATTGGACCCCGCCTCATAATAGGCATCCTCCTCCTTGATCGACGTCAGGTAGGTGAAATAGCGGTCGCGGCGCTGGCCGCGCGCGGTCGCGGTCAGGGCGTCGATATAGGCGTCGACGGTCGTATAGGGTGTCGGGTCGAGGCTGGCGGGCAGCGTCTCGGGGAACAGGTACCATTCGCGCAGCTGCGCCGCGGCCCAGTCCTGCCGCTCGCGCAGGCTGCACCCGGCGACGGTCGTCGGGGTGGTCGTGCCGGTGGTCGGGGTGGACACCCCGGGCGTACCGCCGGTCGATCCCGATACCGCGCCGGAGTCTCCGCCGCACGCACTCAACATAGCCAGCATCGCCAGGCTGGCGCCGATCCGTCCGTTACGCATACTCATTCCCCCATTTGTCACGATGCTAGCCGGGAAGATCGGGGCTGTCAGCGTAGAATTCCGCCCGTTTCGAGGCTTGTCCGGCGACCGGCGGAACGGCCATTGCGGGGCGGGGCGCGCATGCCTAGATTGTCGTCATGAACACCTTCCTCGTCATCCTCCTGATCGCGGCGATGATCGCGACGCTCGTTGCTCTGGTGCGCGGGGTGGTGACGTTCCTGCAGGACCAGTCGGCGCAGGTGAAGGACGGGGGGCCGAGCGCCGCGTCGCTGAAATCGAACCGGATGATGCAGCAGCGCATCTTCTTTCAGGCGATTGCGATCCTGATCGTCGTGCTGATCCTGTTCGCCGCGGGCCGGACCTGAGCCCGAAGGGCGTACCGTCATGGTAAAGCTGAACAAGATCTACACGCGGACCGGCGACGCGGGGACCACGGGGCTGGTCGACGGGTCGCGCGTGTCCAAGGCGTGCCCGCGGATGCAGGCGATCGGCGATGTCGACGAGGCGAACAGCGCGATCGGCGTGGCCGCGGTGGCGCTGGGCGATCATCCGCTTGGCCGAGCGCTCGAGCGGATCCAGAACGACCTGTTCGATCTCGGCGCGGACATCGCGACGCCGGGCGAGGATTTCGCGCCGTCCGAAATGACGCTGCGGATCGTCGGTTCGCAGGTCGAGCGGCTCGAAGGCGAGATCGACGCGATGACCGCGCAGATGGCGCCGCTGACCAGCTTCATCCTGCCGGGCGGATCGCCGGGCGCTGCGGCGCTGCATCTGGCGCGCGCGATCACGCGGCGCGCCGAGCGCGCGGTGGTCGCGGTCGACGACCCGATCAATCCGCTGGCATTAGCGTATGTTAACCGCCTGTCGGATTTCCTGTTCGTCGCCGCGCGTGCGGTGAACCAAAACGGGGCGAGCGACGTTCTTTGGCGACCGGGGGCAACGCGCGGATAGTGCTCCGTATCGCTGCATCCTTTTATAAGGGGCCGTGCCGCGTGCATCGCCCGCACGAGGACAGTCGATGCCGAACCCCGTCCCCACCCATAATCCCGCGACCCTGCCTGACACGGACGCACTCGGTGCCCGTTTCACAGCGGTGCGCGACCTGTCGATCGCGCTGGCCGCGCCGCTGTCGGATGCGGATGCGACGGTGCAGTCGATGCCCGACGCGTCGCCGACCAAATGGCATCTCGCGCATACCAGCTGGTTCTTCGAGACGTTCGTGCTGCGCGATCATGTCGCGGGCTACCGGCTGCACGACGAACGCTTCCCGTTCCTGTTCAACAGCTATTACGAGGCCGAAGGCCGGCGGCATGCGCGCGACCGGCGCGGGATGATCACGCGGCCGACACTCGACGAGGTCCGCGCGTACCGCGCGCATGTCGATGCGGCGCTGATCGCGGCTCTGCCCGATCTGCCCGAGGCGGCGCGCGAGCTCGTGGCGCTGGGCTGCCATCACGAGGAGCAGCACCAGGAATTGCTGGTGACCGACATCCTCCATTTGTTTTCGGAAAACCCGCTCGAGCCCGCAGTCTGGGCTGCGCCGCGCAAGGTGCCGGTCGAGATGCCGGGCGCGATCGGCTGGATCGAACGCGACGCCGGGATCGCGCGGATGGGGCATGACGGCGACGGCTTCGCGTTCGATTGCGAGACGCCGCGGCACGACACGCTGCTCGCGCGCCACGCGATCGCCGACCGGACGGTGACCAATGGCGAATGGGCGGCGTTCATCGCCGATGGCGGCTATAGCGAACCGCGCCACTGGCTCGCCGATGGCTGGGCCTGGGTGAAGGCGGAGGGCATCGTCGCGCCGATGTACTGGGAAGAACGCGACGGCGGCTGGACGCGGTTCGGGCTCGACGGGCGGCGCGCGATCGATCCGGCGGCGCCGGTGACGCATGTCAGCTTCTACGAGGCGGACGCCTATGCCAGCTGGGCGGGCGCGCGGCTGCCGACCGAGGCCGAATGGGAGGCCGTTGCGGCGGACTATGCCGGCGATGGCGGCAACCAGATGGATGCGGCGGGCCCGGTCGAGCCGCGGCCGGCACGCGCCGGCGACCCCGCCTTTTTCGGCGACGTCTGGGAATGGACGGGGAGCGCCTATCGCCCCTATCCCGGCTTCCGCGCGGTCGAGGGTGCGGTCGGCGAGTATAACGGCAAGTTCATGAGCGGACAGTTCGTGCTGCGCGGCGGGAGCTGCGCGACGCCGCGCGACCATGCGCGGGCAAGCTATCGCAATTTCTTCTACCCGCACCAGCGCTGGCAGTTCACCGGCGTCCGGCTCGCCAAGGATATCTGATGTTGAAGCGTGAAATCGAAGACGGCGAGCAGAGCCTGGCCGACCCCGCCTTCCGGGCGGACGTGCTCGCCGGGCTGGAACGGCGGCCGCGCGCAATTCCGGCGCGCTGGTTCTACGACCGGCGCGGGTCCGAGCTGTTCGAGGCGATCACCGACCTGCCCGAATATTATCCGACGCGGACCGAGCGCTCGATCCTCGAGACCGCGTGCCCCGAGGTCGCCGAGATTGCCGGCGCGGGACGTGCGGTGGTCGAATTCGGGTCGGGGTCGTCGACCAAGACGCCGATCCTGCTGAGCGCGGTGGCGCCGTCGGTCTATGTGCCGATCGATATCTCGGGCGATTTCCTGCGCGAATCGTCGCGCGTGCTCGCCGCGCAGTTCCCCGAGCTGCTGGTCCTGCCGTTCGAGGCGGATTTCATGCGGCCGCTGGCACTGCCGAAGACGATCGCGGACACGCCCAAGCTCGGTTTCTTTCCGGGGTCGACGATCGGCAACATGATCCCGCTGATGGCGGTCGACCTGTTGAAGGCGATGCGCGCGTCGCTCGGGATCGGCGCGATGCTGCTGATCGGGATGGACCGGATCAAGGATCCCGCGGTGCTGGTCCCCGCCTATGACGATGCGCAGGGCGTGACCGCGGCGTTCAACATGAACCTGCTCGAGCGGATCAACCGCGAGCTCGACGCCGACGTGCCGGTCGAGGCGTTCCGACACAAGGCGGTGTGGAACGACGATCGTGCGCGGATCGAGATGCATCTCGAGGCGCAGCGCGACGCCGCGTTCACGATCGAAGGGCGGCCGTTCGATATCGCCGCGGGCGAGACGATCCACACCGAGAACAGCCACAAATACGGGTCGCGCGATGCGCGGATCCTGTTGCGGTCGGGCGGGTGGACGCCGATCCGCGAATGGACCGATCCGGCGGGGTTGTTCTCGCTGTACCTGGCGGAAGCGCAGGCGGAGCGGCCGGCGCCGTAAGGGCGGGGCAGCTGGGTGAGGGCGGGGCAGGTGCTTCGACTTCGCTCAGCACGAACGGGGGGGCGTAGTTCGCGGCCCCGTTCGCCCTGAGCGCAGTCGAAGGGCGCGCCCCGTGCGCGCCGCTTCGACTTCGGTCGCTTGTAATCAGCGGCCTGCGGCGTCGTCCGCGTTCATCGGCTCGTCGCCCTGCTTCTTGGCCTCTTCGTAGCGCTCGATCGCCTCGATCGTGATGCGCTTGGCTTCCTCGGCATCGCCCCACTTGCCGACGCGGACCCACTTCTTCTTCTCAAGGTCCTTATAGTGGGTGAAGAAATGCTCGATCTGCTCGAACACGATCTCGGGCACGTCGGCACGGCCGCCGACGTTCGAATAATAGGGGAACACGTCGTTGACGGGGACGCAGACGAGCTTCTCGTCGCCGCCGGCCTCGTCCTCGAGGTTGAGCACCGCGATCGGGCGCGCGCGGACGACGCAGCCGGGGATGAAGGGCGAGCGCGCGATCACGAGCGCGTCGAGCGGATCGCCATCGGGGCTGAGCGTGTGCGGCACGAAGCCGTAATTGGCGGGGTAGCGCATCGGCGTGTGCAGGATGCGGTCGACGAACAGCGCGCCCGATGCCTTGTCGAACTCGTACTTCACGGGCTCGCCGCCGGTCGGGACTTCGATGATGACGTTCAGGTCTTCGGGCGGATTCTTGCCCGTCGGGATGAGGTCGATACGCATGGCGGTCCTTTCAGAAATGGCGGTGCCGGCCGCTTCCCCTTGGGGAGGCGGCCGGCACCGGAAAAATATCGGAACTGTCAGCGCGGCATCAGCAACTTGTCCAGTCCGCCGTCACCTGTACCGACCTTCTCGAGCCGCGGATAGCGCGGGCCGTCATGGTAATCGAGCGAGACGTCGCGGAATCGCTCGTTGTTTTTACAGTCAGACGGATCGGCAGCTTTGTGCCTTGGGCCGCCAGAATTGCCGCTTTCATGCGGTCCGACGAGTAGGATTCGCCGTTGACCGCCTCGATTTCGGTGCCGACGTCGATCCCGGCGCGGAACGCGGGGCTGTCCCAGATCGAGGCAGTCACGACGCCGTCCTTGTTCATCACCAAGCCCAGCGAATAGCTGACATCGGTGCCGCGGCTCTTCTCCGCCTGCTTCAGATACGGGCTCTGCACGGGGCCATAGACCAGCTTGTAGCCGTTCATCGCAAAGCCGTTGATCGGCGCGGGCTTGCCCGTCTCGGTCAGGCGCGTGGTGAGGAAGCCCGCCCAGTCATAGGGCAGGATGCCGTTCAGCGTCTTGGCCACGTCGTCGAACGTATAGGTGACCTCGCCATAATCGCCGTTGCGGATGCCGAAGAACGCCTTGGCAAAATCGTCGATCGACTTGGTGCCGCCCGACTTCTGGCGGAGCATCGCGTCGACCTCCATCCAGACCATCAGCCCTTCATTGTAGTAATCCTCCGAGCGCTGCCAGCTGGTCCAGCCCTTAGGACGGCGCGACGAGATGACCGGATCGTTGGTGGTGTCGATCAGCGGGCGCCACTGGCGACCCTGCGCGGTGTCGTAGGTGCCCAGAATCGAGGCATAGCCGTCGAGCGTGTCCTGCTTGCTGACCAGACCCGAGCGCGCCTGGAGCACATAGCCCCAGAACTGCGTCTGGCCCTCATAGACCCAGAGCAGCGAGTTGCGCATCGGCGTGCGGAAATCGGGCGTCCACAGGTCGGCGCCGCGGCGGAACTTGCCGTCCCAGCTGTGCGTGAATTCGTGCGGCAGCAGGTTGCGGGCCGACGCGCCCGTCTCCCATTCGGTGAAATAGCCGGGGCGGACGCCGTTTTCCGAGCTGCGATGATGTTCGAGGCCAATCCCGCCGAGCTGATCGGTGATCGAGAGCAGGAACTCGTAATGATCATAATGCTCGGCGCCGAAGGTGCGCGCGGCCTGATCGACGAGACGCTTGTGTGCATCGATCTGTTCGGGCTTGGCGGCGAGCTGGTCGGGGGTGTCGGCGAAGACGTTGAGGTCGACCTTCGGGCTCAAAGGCCAGACCTTGCCGTACTTGCCCGCGAGGATCGGCGAATCGACGAGGATCTCGTAATTGGTCCGGTCATAGGCATAGGTCGCGCCCGACACCTTGGCGGGGACCGCACCCGCGGCGGTCCAGCCGGTCGGATAGGTGACGGTCATCTTCACCGGGATCTGACGCGTATAATAGCCGGCGGGATAGAGGCTGACCGAGTTCGGCTGGAGGCTGATCATCGTCGGCGTCATGACGACACGGCCCTGGTCCGCCTTGGTCGCGGAGATGAACTGGAAGGTCGCGTCGAGCTGTTTGGTGCCCGCGGGGACGTCGATGTGGAAGGCGTAGACGTCGACCGGATCGCGCGTCCAGGGAAGGATCCGGCCGTTCGCGCGGATCACCAGCCCGGCGAGCTTCTCGATCTCGCCGCGTGGCGCATGGTTGCCGGGCAGCCATTTCGGGAAGAGCAGCGCCATCTTGCCCGATTTGGCGACGGGGATCGTCTCCTTGACGCGGAAGATGCCGCGCTCGGTATCGGTCGCGTCGATGTCGAGCAGGATCGTGCCGGGATAGGGCGTGTCCTGCGCGGCGGGGATCGTGTCGACGAACGGCACCGGCTGTGGTGCGGTGTTGCCGGCGGGGACTTGCGCGACCGCGGGAAGTGCAGACGCGAGCAGGGATGCGACGAGAAGCTTGCGGATCAAGGAAAGGGCCTTCCGGCAGAGAGACGATGGTCAAGGTGTAAGCGGCAGAAAGGGCAGTCGTCCAGCCTTTGCCGGGGGTGTATAGTTTCGCGTCGCAGGCGTTTGGTGCGTCGCGCTTTGCCACATGCGCCGTCATCCTGACGAACGTCAGGATCCAGGGTTACGGGCGGTGGTGTTTATGGCTCTGGATCCTGACTTTCGTCAGGATGACGGAAGGGGCAGGGTCAGCTGCTGCCGAGCACGTTGATGGTGAAGGCGAGCACGCCGATGTTGAAGACGAACGCGGCCATGCACTGGCCCAATGCGACCTTGCGCACGCGCCGCGACGTGATCTCGACGTCGGAGGTCTGGAAGGTCATGCCGAGCGTGAAGGCGAAATAGGCGAAGTCCCAGTAATCGGGCTCGGCGCAGGAGGGGAAGTCCAGCCCGCCCGCGTCGCTGCCATCCGCGGCGTCGCTGTAGAACAGATGCGCGTAATGCAGCGTGTAGACCATGTTCGAGAACAGCCAGGCGAGCACCAGGGTCGTGACCGAGATCAGGACCGCGACGAGATCGGTCTTGCCCTGCAATTCCTTCGCCACCGCGACGAGCACGACGATCAGGATCGTCCCGCTGAACGCGAGCAGCACCGCGCGGTTGGCGTCGTTCTCGTCCGCATAGCGCCGCATCCGCTCCGCGGTGGCGTTGCCGAACAAGGTCGCGACGGTGGCGAGGAACAGGACCGCGGCGATATCGAACGCCGCCATCGTGCCGCGGCCCAGCCCCAGTCGGGGGATCAGCGCGACGAGGCCGATCGCGAAGACGCATGCAAACAGCACGAAGCGCGGCGGGGCGATGCGCCGGCCGAGCCCCCAATAGCGGACGTCGTTGCTCATGTGACGGCGCTAGCGCTTCGCGGGCACGTCGCCTAGATACGCGCGCATCATGGCCAGAACAGAAACCCCGCGTCGCATCCGCGGCACTCAGGACATCTTCGGCGACGAGCAGCGCCGTTTCGCGCATGTTCTCAGCACCTTCGACGCGTGCGTGCGCTGTATTGCTTTCAGCGGATCGACATCCCGGTGTTCGAATCCACCGCGGTGTTCGCGCGCTCGCTCGGCGAGACGACCGATGTCGTGTCGAAGGAGATGTACACATTCGAGGATCGCGGCGGGGATTCGCTGACGCTGCGGCCCGAATTCACCGCCGGGATCGCGCGTGCCTATCTGACCGAGGGCTGGCAGCAGTTCGCGCCGCTCAAGATCACGACGAGCGGCCCGGTGTTCCGCTATGACGCCCGCAAAAGGGGCGGTTCCGGCAGTTCCACCAGATCGACGCCGAGGTGATCGGCGCGGCCGAGCCCGCGGCGGACGTCGAACTGCTGGTGCTGGCGGACCAGCTGCTGCGCGAGCTCGGCATTGCGGACGGGGTGACGCTGCAGCTGAACACTTTGGGCGATGCCGAGACGCGTGAAGCCTGGCGCGCGGCGCTGGTCGCGCATTTCGAGGCGCATCGCGGTGAGCTGTCCGAGGACAGCCTGACGCGGCTCGAGAAGAACCCGATGCGGATCCTCGATTCGAAGGATCCGAAGGACCGGCCGATCGCGGACAGCGCCCCCGATATCGACGCGTATCTGCGCCCGAGGCGCGCGCGTTCTTCGATGCGGTGACCGCCGGGCTCGATGCCGCGGGCGTCGCGTGGGAGCGCAATGCGCGGCTGGTGCGCGGGCTCGATTATTACCGCCACACCGCGTTCGAGTTCGTGACCGACCGGTTGGGGTCGCAGGGGACGGTGCTGGCCGGTGGGCGCTATGACGGGTTGATCGGGTCGCTCGGCGGGCCCGAGACGGCGGGTGTCGGCTGGGCCGCGGGGGTCGAGCGGCTGGCGATGTTGCTCGACGAGCCGGCGGCGGCCGGGATCGACGCGGTGGTCGTGCCGATGGGTGCCGCGGCCGAAGCGCGCGCGACCGGCATCGTCGCGGACCTGCGGCGTGCGGGCGTCGCGGTCGAGATGGCGTACAAGGGCAAGATGAAGGCGCGGATGGCGAAGGCGGATGCGCTCGGCGCGCGGTTTGCGATCATCCTTGGCGATGACGAACTCGCCAAGGGCGTGGGCGCGGTGAAAGCGCTCGCGACCGGCACGCAGACCGAGGTCGCGTTCGCCGATCTGGCGGAGGCGCTGCGTTGAGCCTCCCCGTCATCCCGGCGCAGGCCGGGATCCAGCGCCATGAAGGCTGCGCCCGGTCACCCTGGATCCCAGCGTTCGGCTGGGATGACGCAAGAGGGAGCGTCCGCATGACCCAGATCTCCCCGGACCGGATCCGCGCGATCGAGGCGCGGCGGGACGAGTTGCAGGCGCTGATGTCGACCGGCGACCTGCCGTCCGACCGCTTCGTCGCGGTGTCGAAGGAATATGCCGAGCTCGAACCCGTCGCGCAGGCGGCGACCGAAGTGCGGCGGCTGCGGCAGGAGGCCGAAAGCCTCGCCTTCATGGCCGAGGATGCCGATGACGAGTTGCGCGCGATGGCGTCGGAGGAGCTGCACGAGAACCGCACGCTGCTCGAGACCGCGGACCGCAAGCTCGCGCTCGCGTTGCTGCCGCGCGATTCCGCGGACGAGCGCTCGGCGATGCTCGAGGTGCGCGCCGGCACTGGCGGCGACGAGGCGGCGCTGTTCGCGGGCGACCTGTTCCGCATGTACCAGCGTTATGCCGAATCGCAGGGCTGGCGGGTCGAACTGATCTCGGGATCGTCGTCCGACGCGGGCGGATTCAAGGAAGTCGTCGCCAGCGTGACGGGGCAGGGCGTGTTCGCGAAACTGAAGTTCGAGAGCGGCGTCCACCGCGTCCAGCGCGTGCCCGCGACCGAGGCGGGCGGCCGGATCCACACCTCGGCGGCGACCGTCGCGGTGCTGCCCGAGGCGGAGGAGGTCGACGTCAAGATCGACGACAAGGACCTGCGCATCGACGTCTATCGCTCGTCGGGGCCGGGCGGCCAGTCGGTCAACACGACCGACTCTGCTGTGCGGATCGTCCATATCCCGACCGGGCTGACGGTGATCCAGCAGGACGAGAAGTCGCAGCACAAGAACAAGGCGAAGGCTTTGCGCGTGCTGCGGACGCGGCTGTACGAGGCGGAGCGCGACCGGTTGCATGCCGAGCGTGCGGGTGCGCGCAAGTCGATGGTCGGGTCGGGGGATCGATCGGAGCGGATCCGGACGTATAATTTTCCGCAAGGCCGCGTGACCGATCACCGCATCAACCTGACGCTGCACCGGCTGCCGGAAATCGTCGCGGGCGATATGGGCGAGCTGATCGGCGCGCTGGTGTCGCAGGACGAGGCGGACCGGCTGGCGCAGCTGGATGGCTGAGCCTGGCTGCTCCCCCCCATCCCGCGTGCGGGAGGGGGCCGGGGGTGGGCGCGCGGCGTGTTCCAGGAAGGCGCCGCGTTCCGGTCTTTCGACACATCGCCGACAGTGCGACCGCGGTGAGCGCGAGCCCACCCCCCAACCCCCTCCCGCAAGCGGGCGGGGGGTACGTCAGGCCCTCGCCACGGCGGCCACGCGCTTCGCCTTCTCCGCCACCCCCCGCCTCGACGCTGAATTGCTGATGGCGCATGCGCTGGGCGTCGAGCGGAACGCGATCCTGCTCGATCCCGACCGCTACGCCGTCCCCGCCAGGTTCGCTGCGCTCGTCGAGCGTCGTCTCCGGCATGAGCCGATCGCCTATATCACCGGCACGCGCGGCTTCTGGTCGATCGATCTTGCGGTCGGGCCGGGGGCGCTGGTACCCCGCGCGGACAGCGAGACGCTGCTGATCGCCGCGCAGGCGCATTTTGCCGGTCGTGCGCCCGCGACGATCCTCGATCTCGGCACCGGCCCCGGCACGCTGTTGCTCGCCGCGCTCGACGAATGGCCCGCGCGCGGTCTCGGCATCGACTTTTCGGCGGACGCGCTCGGCTATGCGCGCGCCAATGCGGCGGCACTCGGCATGGCGGATCGGGCGCAGTTCGTGCGTGGCAGCTGGGCGGACGCGATCGAGGGGCGGTTCGACCTGATCCTCGCCAACCCGCCCTATATCGGTACCGCCGAGACGCTGCCGCCCGAGGTCCGCGATCACGAACCGCATGCGGCGCTGTTCGCAGGCGCGGACGGGCTCGACGATTACCGGATCCTCGCGGCGCAGCTCCCCGCGCTGATCGCGCCCGGCGGCGCGGCGGTGATCGAGATCGGCGCGACGCAGGCGGCGCCGGTCTCGGTGCTGCTCGAGGCGCAGGGGCTGCACGTTGCGCTACATCATGATTATGGCGGAAACCCGCGTGTCCTGCTTGCGCGATGACCGGCGCGACTTGACGATTATGGCCTGCCGCCGCATATTTCGCTTGTGGGAGGCCCTTCCGGGCCGCTATCACGTGGGCAGGGGCACGCAATCTCGACAACTTGGTCGTTTTTGAGCGTTGACCCGCATCCTTCGCCTTAAAGTCGCTGCAGTCCGGCGGCCCTGGCAAGTCCGACGCATCGTCATCGGTGCGCGGCGGGGGGTTTGCACCGCATTTCGGAGCACGACCAGATTTTGGTTCGACGACTGAGGACACAAGCTTGATCAACAACCGGCAAGCCGGCCGCCGTCGCGGTCGTGGCAACAATAATAATGGCGGCGGTGGCGGCGGTGGCGGTCAACGCCAAGGCGGCGGCGGTGGTGGTGGCCAGGGTGGCCGCGACACCGGCAACCGCATCGACAGCCGCGCGCGCGGCAACGCGAGCCAATTGTACGAGAAGTACAAGAACCTGGCGCGCGACGCGCAGATGCAGGGCGACCGCGTCAACATCGAATATTATCTGCAGTTCGCGGATCATTATTTCCGCGTGCTGAGCGAAACCCGCGCGCGCTTCGAAGAGAGCCAGCCCCAGGCGCAGCAGCAGCCGCGTCGCCAGCAGCCGTTCGATCTCGACGGCGACGACGATTATGGCGACGAGGGCGAACCGATCCGCTCGGGCGAGCAGCAGGGCAGCCAGCAGAACGGCCAGCAGCACGGGCAGCAAAACGGCCAGCAGGGATCCGGCGACCAGGCGGCGATGGCGAATGGCGGCCAGTCCAATGGCCAGTATTCGAACGCCCGCGCGCGCCGTGAGAGTCAGGGCCGTGATAGTCAGGGCCGTGATGGCCAGGGTCGCGACGACCGCTCGCAGCGGGACGATCGCCCACGCTACGACGCGAACCGCAACGAGGGCCAGCGTGGCGAGGCTCGCGGCCCGCGGATGACGCAGTCGCGCGACGAACAGCCCGGTGACGAGCAAGGCCAGCAGCGCGAGACCCAGCCTCGCGAAAACCAGGGCCGTGACGAGTATCGCGATGCCCCGCGCCGCGACACCATCCGTCGCACGCCACGCGCCGCGCGTCCGGTCCAGGCCGAGTCCGAGCAGCAGGGCGAGCGCATGGAAGAGGTCGCCGCGCGCAGCGTAACGCCGGCCACGCCCGC
>NZ_JRVI01000174.1:0-5789 GCF_000783375.1 Sphingomonas sp. Ant20 | reverse complement strand
CCCGCCGACCGCCCCGCGGCGCCATGCGCTGCCCGCCGCGGTCCATGCCCGCCTCATGGCGCACCCCGACTGGCTGGCGACGCTCGCCCGTCGTACGGGCGTCGTCCACGATCTGGAGAGCCGCTGATGCCCGCCGTGAAATGCCCGATCTGCGGCCAGCCCGCCGTCCCCGATTACGCCCCCTTTTGCTCGAGCCGGCACCGCGACCGCGACCTGCTGCAATGGCTCGGCGAAGGCTATCGCATCCCCGGTCGCGCAATATCGCAAACGGGGCTAGACAGCGGTGAAGAGCCCGACTAAACGCGCCCTTCCGATCGCACGATCGGCCCTTCATCCGATCCCGATCGGACGATGCCCGGATAGCTCAGTTGGTAGAGCATGCGACTGAAAATCGCAGTGTCGGCGGTTCGACCCCGTCTCCGGGCACCATTTTTCTTCTGATATTGCAACACCGAACCGTACTTTGCGGCAGGCGTCCACGCGCGTTCAGCCGCCGCATCATGCCGTTCATGGTCCAGCCTCGCCCGCGCGGCCATCCAGCCCATAGTCTTGTCAATTGTGCTCCACATCGCATGGCGCTCTGGCATTTGAGAGCTGTTTTGGATTCACTCCGACAAATACTTGCAAAGCCCGACATCCGGGTTAGTGTGAGCGCTATCGCAAATGCTAAATTGCGCATCTCCGTCTGAAGTCGGAGACATGCAATTCGGTCGCCCATGCCTCACGCACGATGAGGCAATGCGACCCATGAGGGGAGGCAAGGATGGGCTCGACGACGTCTGCTGCTTCCACCGTTGCGGCCCAAAGCCCGACGCTCGCCCGCCGTGGCCCTGCAGTCGCGCACGTGATCAGCGTTGCCGCACTGACGTGCGCGCTGCCCGCCTTCGCGCACGACACTGCCATTCAGAGCAACACGCTACCCCTGCCCGCGATAGACGGCGCTGGTAACGACATAGTCGTCAGCCTCCGCGCACGCACGGCGGTGATGCCCGGCTCGATCGAAAACGACGCCCCGACACACCGTCTGGTGGCCAGCCCGCCTCACCACCGCGAACGTATCGATCATATCGTGCGCCACGGGCTCCAGCCCGTCTGACCTGCCAGAGGACCCATCGAATCATGCCACGCCTGCCCGCCCGTCTTGCCATTGCCGTCCTTCTTGCCAGCAGCGCGTCGGCCGCGCTCGCGGCCCCGCGTCTTGACGGCGTACTGACTGATCACGCGGTGATCCAGCGGGGTCAGCCGATCGCGCTGACCGGCGAGGCGGCGGCGGGGGAGACGGTGATGATTACGCTGGCGGGGCGTTCGGTCACGGCAAAGACGGACCGAGCAGGCCGCTTCGCTGCGGAATTGCCCGCGCTCGACGCCGGCGGTCCCTATGATCTGACGGTCGCGGCGCAGAGCGGCGCGGCGGTGCTGCACGATGTGCTGATCGGCGATGTCTATCTCTGCTCGGGCCAGAGCAACATGGAACTGGCGGTCAGCGAGGCGCAGGACCTGATCCCCGATGCGCATGCACCCGTCGACGCCGGCCTGCGCCTGCTGACCATCCCGAAGCGCGCCGCCGCGACGCCCGTCGCGCGGCTCGACGATGCGGTGCGCTGGACCGTCGCCGGCCCCACGAGCCAGCCCGCCTTCTCCGCGGCCTGCTTCTACATGGCGCAAGCGCTCCGGCGGAGCGCGGCCGTACCGATCGGTGCGATCCATGCGAGCTGGGGCGGGTCACGGATCAGCGCGTGGATGAGCGATCCCGCGCTGCGGCAGGCGGGGCTAGGCGACCAGGCGGATCTGCTCGCGCTCTATGCGCGCGATTCCGCGGCGGCGAACCGGCGTGCGATGACGCTGTGGGAGACCTGGTGGCGGACCGGATCGGGCGACGCGGTCGGGCGCGAGCCGTGGCAGCCCGGCGCCGCGCTCGACTGGCAGGCGGTGCCCGCGATGACCAATTTCGAGACCTGGGGCATCGCCGACCTCGCCAGCTACAACGGCATGCTGTGGTATCAGCGCAGCGTCGAGATCACCGCCGAACAGGCGCGCGGTCCCGCCACGCTCGTGCTGGGGACGATCGACGATGCCGACCGGACCTGGGTCAACGGGATCGGTGTCGGCGGCAGCAGTCTAGCCTCACAATCGCGCGTCTATGCGCTGCCCGTCGGCACGCTGAAGGCCGGGCGCAACGTCATCACCGTCAATGACGATGACGTCTATGCCTATGGCGGGATGACCGGTCCTGCGGACACGATGCGGATCACCTTCGGGGACGGGAGCAGCGTGCCGCTCGGCGATGGCTGGCGCTATGCGAAGGCGCGACGGATCGCGGGTTCCGCCCCCCGGGTGCCGTGGGACGACATCAACGGCGCCGGGACGCTCTACAATGCGATGATCGCGCCGCTCGGCCGGACGCGCGTCGCCGGGATCGCCTGGTACCAGGGCGAGTCCGACACCGGCATTCCGGGCTATGATCAGCGTCTCACCGCGCTGATCGCCGACTGGCGCACGCGTCTCGGCAGCCCGCAGGCCGGCTTCGCCATCGCCCAGCTCGCCGGCTACGGCGCACCGTCCTTTGCGCCAGGCGAGAGCGGCTGGGCCACTGTGCGCGATGCGCAGCGTCGCGTCGCCGCCACGGACCGCCACGCCGGCGTCGCGGTCACGCTCGACATCGGCGATGCACTCGACATCCATCCGGGCGAAAAACATGCGGTGGGGCAACGCCTTGCCCAGGTCATGCGGGCGACGGTCTATGGCGAACGGATCGCACCCTCGGGCCCGGCCATCGCCCGTGCACAGCGCGCGCCCGGCGGCGGCGTCGCGCTCGATTTTCCGGCGTGACCGGCGCGCTGCACGCGAAAAGCGCGCGCGAGGCGATCGGGTTCGAGCTGTGCGGTGCCGCCGCCGCAAGCTGTCGCTACGCATCCGGCACGGTCGTCGGCTCCCAGGTGACGCTGCCCGGCGACGGCCAGCCCGTCACGCGGGTCCGCTATGCCTGGTCGGACACGCCCGCGATCAACCTGGTCGACGATGCAGGGCTGCCCGTCGGCCCGTTCGAAACGTCGCTTTCGTGACGCGCCGGCGGCGACGTCCGGCGAGCATGGGGGAGACGATGATGCGCGAGAGTATGATGCCCGCCCGGCGCGCGGCGATTGGCCCGTCGCTCACGCTTGCGATGGCGCTCGTCGCGGCCCCGGTCGCTGCGCAGACCAGCCCGAACGCGCCCGACCAGGCCACGGTCATGGCCACCGCGCTCGTCGCGCAGCTTCGCGCGGACGAGAAGCTGCCCCAACTGCTCAACGTCGCGCCCGCAATCCCGCGGCTCGACATTCCGGCCTATAACTGGTGGACGGAATCGCTCCACGGCGCGCT
Source organism: Sphingomonas sp. Ant20 (assembly GCF_000783375.1). Taxonomy (NCBI): domain Bacteria; kingdom Pseudomonadati; phylum Pseudomonadota; class Alphaproteobacteria; order Sphingomonadales; family Sphingomonadaceae; genus Sphingomonas; species Sphingomonas sp. Ant20. The sequence goes on along the minus strand of NZ_JRVI01000174.1, from coordinate 2,429 downwards.
GGGGCCGATCGCGACGACCAATTTCCCCGAGCCGATCGGTCTGGCCGCCAGCTTCGATGCGCCGCTCGTCCAGGCGGTGGCAGGCGCGATCAGCACCGAGGTCCGCGGGCTCCACACGCTCGCGCGCGAAACCGGGCGGGTCGGGCATATCGGCACCGGGCTCGACAGCTGGTCCCCCAACATCAACATCTTCCGCGATCCGCGCTGGGGGCGCGGCCAGGAAACCTATGGCGAGGATCCCGTCCTGACCGCGGCGATGGGCGTCGCCTTCGTTCGCGGCGTGCAGGGCCCCGATCCCGAGCGCCCGCACGTCATCGCCACGCCGAAGCATTTCGCCGTCCACAGCGGGCCGGAAGCCACCCGGCACCAGGCCAATGTCTATGTGTCCGCGCACGATCTCGAGGATACCTTCCTGCCGGCGTTCCGCGCGGCGATCGTCGACGGACAGGCGGGGTCGGTCATGTGCGCGTATAACCGCATCAACGGTCAGCCCGCCTGTGCCAGCGACCCGCTGCTCAAGACGCATCTGCGCGGCGCCTGGGGGTTTTCGGGCTATGTCGTGTCCGATTGCGACGCGGTGAAGGACATTGCCGACAACCACAAATATGCCCCCGACGGCGCGACCGCGGTCGCGGCGGCACTGCGCTCGGGAGTCGACAATGAATGCAGCGGGGATACGCTGAGCGACACGGCGGGGCTCGACGCCCGCTATCGCACCGCGTTGCAGCGCGACCTCGTTACCCCGGCCGATATCGATCGCAGCCTCGTCCGCCTGTTCGCGGCGCGCTACCGCACCGGCGATCTGCCCGGTCTGGCCGGCGCGCCCGCGGCGGTACCGGTCGACGCGGTCGGAGCCGCCGAACATCGCCGGCTCGCGCTGACTGCAGCCGAACGGTCGATGGTATTGCTGAAGAATGACGGCGTCCTGCCGCTGCGCGCCGGGACGAAGGTCGCGGTGATTGGGCCGCTGGGCGACGCGACCCGCGTGTTGCGCGGCAATTACGCATCGCCCTTGTCGGGACCGCCGGTCTCGATCCTCGAAGGTCTGCGCACGACGCTCGGCGCCGAGCGGATCACGCTGGTCCCGTTCGGCGAGTCCGTCACCGATGGCGACCGCGTTCCGACCTCCGCGCTGCAGACCCCCGATGGCAAGCCGGGCGTGCTCGCACGCTATTACAACCCGGTCGCCCCGCTGCCGACCGCTTTTGCCCCCGGCACGCGCGACGCGATCGTCGCGGCGGTGCGGTATCGGGACACCCCCGTCGTGACCCGGATCGAGCCCGATGTCGGCGACCGTCAGCTCGCGCTGGCCGGGGTCGCCGACGTGCACCGGACGATCCGGACCGGATTCCTCATCCCCCCCGAAACCGGCACCTATCGCCTCGGCCTGTCGGGGGCGGGCGGCGTGCTTGAGGTCGACGGGGTGGTCGTGTCGGACCGTCGCAAGGCCCGCTGGAACGATCTGCCCGGAATGAAGACGCTCACGCTCACCGCCGGGCGACGCTACCGCATCGCGATCGACGGCGGCGGCGGCGATCTCGTCTGGAAACGCGTATCGGACGATCCGACCGCTGCGCTGAAACGCGCCGCCGCGGCGGCCGACATCGTCGTCGCGGTCGTCGGCCTCACCTCCGATCTCGAAGCCGAGGAAACCGGCGTCAGCGTTCCGGGCTTCGCCGGCGGCGACAAGACCACGCTCGACCTTCCCGCCGACCAGATCGCGATGCTCGAACAGGCGCGCGCCGCGGGCAAGCCGATCGTGCTGGTCGCGATGAACGGCAGCCCGATCAATCTCGCCTGGGCCAAGGATCACGCGGCCGCCATCCTCGAGGCCTGGTATCCGGGCGAACAGGGCGGGCTGGCCGCAGCGAATATCCTGACCGGCCGGACCAATCCGTCGGGCCGGCTGCCGCTGACCTTCTACCGCAGCGTCGCGGATCTGCCGCCCTTCGGCGACTATGCGATGGCCGGGCGGACCTATCGCTATTTCACCGGCACGCCCGTCTATCGGTTCGGGGCGGGGCTCAGCTACACGCGCTTCGCGTATGATGCGATCCGGGTCGAGCCCGCGCCGGCCGGGGCGGAGACCGGCATCCGCGTTACCGCGCGGCTCCGCAATATCGGCAAGCGCGCGGGCGCCGAAGTCGCGCAGCTTTACCTCGATTTCCCCGACCGGCCCGGTACGCCGCGGATCGCGTTGCGCGGGTTTCGCCGCGTCGACCTCAACCCGGGAGAAACCCGCATGCTCAGCTTCGACCTGTCGCCGCGCGACCTGAGTTCGGTCGCGCTCGACGGCACGCGATCGGTCGCCGCCGGCACGTACCGCGTGACGCTGGGGTCGGGCCAGCCCGGCACCGGCGTTCCGGGCGCGACGACACGCTTCACCGCGCGCGCTTCCGCAGCGCTGCCGCTATGATCGCCCGCTCGAT
>NZ_JRVI01000173.1:0-2595 GCF_000783375.1 Sphingomonas sp. Ant20 | reverse complement strand
GCGCCCATCGGGCGATCGCGTTCGTCCACGCCGCGCTTGCGCAGCCGCCGGGGCTTGGCGCAGGGCACGGGCCGATGGGGCACGCGCTCGGCGTCAGCCCGTTCGACCAGCTGAAAGACCGCACATGCCCGGCATGAAACATGAAAAGCTCTGCGTCGGCCCCGTCGCCGGCGTCGACGAAGCCGGTCGCGGTCCGCTCGCCGGCCCGGTCGTCGCCGCCGCGGTGATCCTGCCCGCAAAGGGCGTGCCCCGCGGCATCGACGATTCGAAGAAGCTCTCCGCCTCCGAGCGCGAACGGCTCTGCGCGCGGCTCAAGGGCTGTGCGATCGTCGGTATCGGCATCGTCGAGCCCGATGAGATCGACACGCTCAACATCTACTGGGCGACGATGAAGGCGATGACGCTCGCGGTCGATGCGCTTGCCACCGAGCTCGGCCACGCGCCCGGCCATGTGCTGGTCGACGGCAACCGCCTGCCGCGCTGGAGCTACCCCGCCACCCCGCTGGTCGGGGGCGATGCGAAATCGCTGTCGATCGCCGCCGCCTCGATCGTCGCCAAGCACACGCGCGACCTGATCATGATCGCCGCCGCCGACGTCCACCCCGAATATAACTGGCATTCGAACAAGGGCTATGGCTGCGCGCACCACATGAAGGCGCTGCGCGATCACGGTCCCACACCGATTCACCGCCGCAGTTTCGCCCCCGTCGCGGCGGCCTATCTGACGCGCGAGGGCCTTTTCGCGAAGGAAACGACGAGCTGAGTCTTTCGCGCCACACCCCAAGGGCTTGAGGCGCGAGTCTGTCACGACTCAACATCTGGGCGACGGCGACTCGTTTGGTCGCACCGACGGATTCGCGCGCGCGCGCCGTTCATGAAACTCTGCTTGACGGAGTCGGACAATTCCGCAGCTATGGGGGTCGACAAGGGGCGCAAAAACATGGGTTTGATCGACACGATCGCGCGGCCGCGCGCGGTAAAGAAGGGAACGGCGCCGGCGGTGCAGCCCGCGCTGCCGCTCGACCAGATCCTGCGCGGCGACTGTATCGAGCGCATGAAGGCGCTGCCGTCGAACTCGATCGACATGATCTTCGCCGATCCGCCCTACAATCTTCAGCTCGGCGGCGAACTCTATCGCCCCGATGGCAGCCATGTCGACGCGGTCACCGACGAGTGGGACAAGTTCGACACCTTCGCCGCCTATGACCGCTTCACCCGCGCCTGGCTGAAGGAAGCGCGCCGGATCCTCAAGGACGATGGCAGCATCTGGGTGATCGGCAGCTATCACAACATCTTCCGCGTCGGCGCGGCGGTGCAGGATCTCGGCTACTGGATCCTCAACGACATCGTCTGGCGCAAGACCAACCCGATGCCCAATTTCCGCGGCACGCGCTTCACCAACGCGCACGAGACGCTGATCTGGGCGTCGAAGGGCGAGAAGGCGAAATACACCTTCAACTACCGCGCGATGAAGACGCTCAACGACGAGCTGCAGATGCGCAGCGACTGGGAATTCCCGATCTGCGGCGGCCCCGAGCGCTTGAAGAAGAACGGCACCAAGGTCCATCCGACGCAGAAGCCCGAGGCGCTGCTCTACCGGATCCTGCTCGCCTGCACCAAGCCCGGCGACGTCGTGCTCGACCCGTTCTTCGGCACCGGCACGACCGGCGCGGTCGCCAAGCGGTTGGGGCGTAGCTGGATCGGGATCGACCGTGAGGGCGAGTATATCGAGGCGGCGCAGGAGCGGATCGAGGCCGCGCTGCCGCTCGACGAATCCGCGCTCGCGACGATGATGAGCCCGCGCGCGCAGCCCAAGGTCGCGTTCGGCGTGCTCGTCGAGAACGCCTATCTCGCGCCCGGCACGGTGCTGACCGACGGCAAGCGCCGCTGGCGCGCGACGATCCGTGCGGACGGCTCGCTGCTCAGCGATTGCGGCACGATCGGCTCGATCCACAAGCTCGGCTCGACGCTCCAGAACGCGCCGGCCTGCAATGGGTGGAGCTTCTGGCATTACGAGAGCGACAAGGGGCTGAAACCAATCGACGATCTCCGCCAGACCTATTTGCTGGCGACGACGGTCTAGCGAATTGCCGTTCGTGCCGAGGAGAGACCGAGCGTAGTCGAGGGCTCGTATCGAGGTACATGTCCCTCGATACGGCATCTCGACGTGCTCGATGCCTATACGGGACGAACGGGATTAGCCGTTTGAACGGCATGCGGATTTGGGGGAAAGGGGGGGCATGACCAGCCTCCACCTCCGCCCCGTCCAGTTCGTCGACACCCCGATCGGCCATCCCGACGGCAGCGTCGCGCGGCTCGCCGGCGGGATGCAGTGGTCGCCGCCTATGAGGTGATCGAGCGCGGCGCCCGTCGCACGATCCCGGTCGCCGACGTCGCCACGCAGGGCGAGCGCGCGGCGCATCTTCACGCCCTCATCACCGCGCCGCGCGCGCCCCTCCCGCTCGGCGAGCGCATGCTGCGCTTCGACCAGCCGCTCGTCGCGGCTATTCTCAACGTCACCCCGGACAGCTTCTCCGACGGCGGCAAACATGTCGCGACCCCGCCCGCCGCCGCCGCCGCCGGGGATCGACATGG
>NZ_JRVI01000172.1:0-3006 GCF_000783375.1 Sphingomonas sp. Ant20 | reverse complement strand
CCGATGGAGCGGCTGCGGATGTTCGATACGACGGGCGCGCTCGCGTCGCGGCTCGACGCGCTCACGCGGATCGCCGCGGCGCTCGACGGCCGCGTCGCGCTGACGCTCGACCCGACCGAGCGGCACGGGTTCGAATATCAGACCTGGCTCGGCTTCTCGCTGTTCGCGGATGGCAGCGCGCGCGAGGTCGGGCGTGGCGGCACCTATACCGTGGTGCATGAAAGCGGTGCCGAGGAAGCCGCGACGGGCTTCTCGCTGTTTGCCGACCCGCTGGTCGACCGGGTCGTCAGCGTTGATCGCCGTCGGCTGTTCCTGCCGCTGGGTACGCCGGCGGCCGACGGTGCGGCGATGCGGGCGCAGGGCTGGGTCACGGTCGCCGCGCTCGACGCGGGCGATACCCCCGAAGCGCAGGTCTGCACGCATCTTTGGGTGGCGGATGCGCCCCGCGCGCTGTAGGCGCTGCGGGTAATTCTCAGGAGATAGAGTTTGGCCAACGTAGCAGTCATCGGCGCGCAATGGGGCGACGAAGGCAAGGGCAAGATCGTCGACTGGCTCGCCGAGCGTGCCGACATGGTCGTGCGGTTCCAGGGCGGCCACAATGCCGGCCACACGCTCGTCGTCGGCGAGAATGTGTACAAGCTGTCGCTGCTGCCCTCGGGCATCGTCCGCGGCACGCCGTCGTTCATCGGCAACGGCGTCGTGCTCGATCCCTGGGCGCTCAAGGACGAGATTGCGCGGCTGGGCGCGCAGGGTGTCGTCGCGACGCCCGAGACGCTGCGCATCGCCGATACCTGCGCGCTGATCCTGCCGTTCCACCGCGATCTCGACGGTCTGCGCGAGGATGCGAGCGGCGCGGGCAAGATCGGCACGACGCGGCGCGGCATCGGCCCGGCCTATGAGGACAAGGTCGGTCGCCGTGCGATCCGGGTGTGCGATCTGGCGCATCTCGACGATCTGGGGCCGCAGCTCGACCGTCTGACCGCGCATCACGACGCGCTGCGCGCCGGGTTCGGCGAGCCGCCGATCGACCGTGCGGCGCTGATCGCCGAGCTGCGCGAGATTGCCGGCTTCGTGCTGCCGTTCGCCAAGCCCGTGTGGCGCGACCTGAACGCGGCGCGCTCGGCCGGCAAGCGGATCCTGTTCGAGGGCGCGCAGGGCGTGCTGCTCGACGTCGATCACGGCACCTATCCGTTCGTCACCTCGTCGAACACGATTGCGGGCGCTGCGGCGGGCGGTTCGGGCCTGGGGCCAAGCGCGGTCGGGTTCGTGCTCGGGATCGCCAAGGCGTACACGACGCGCGTCGGGTCGGGGCCGTTCCCGACCGAGCTCGAGAACGAGACCGGCGAGCGGCTCGGTGTGCGCGGGCATGAGTTCGGCACCGTCACCGGACGCAAGCGCCGCTGCGGCTGGTTCGACGCGGTGCTGGTGCGCCAGTCGGCGGCGGTCGGCGGCATCACCGGGATCGCACTGACCAAGATCGACGTGCTCGACGGGTTCGAGACGGTGTCGATCTGCACCGGCTATCGTCTGCGCGGCGAGACGCTTGATTACTTTCCGGCGCATGCCGCCGACCAGGCGCTCGTCGAGCCGATCTACGAGACGATGGAAGGCTGGCAGGAAACCACTGCCGGTGCGCGTAGCTGGGCCGACCTGCCGGCACAGGCGATCAAGTATATCCGGCGTATCGAGGAGCTGATCCGTTGCCCGGTGGCGCTGGTCTCGACCAGCCCGGAGCGGGCGGACACGATCCTGGTAAGGGATCCGTTCTCGGACTGAGGCAACAGGCGCTGACATGAAAAAGGCCGGGCGATTGCCCGGCCTTTTTTTTGGATCAGCCTGTGTGGCTCAGCGTGGCGGCGTGCCGCCCACGGTACCGCCGGTCGTTGCAGTCCCGCCCATGGTGCCGCCCATCGTGCCACCTGCGGCCGTGCCGCCCATCGTTCCACCCATGGTGCCCGGGCCGGTGCTGCCGGTCGACATCGAACCGGAGGTCGTGCCGGTCGTGGTGCCGGTGCCCGTCACCGTATCGGGACCCGTGGTCGTACCGGTCGTCGTACCCGTCGTGCCGCGCGTGCGGCTACGGGCGCGGGTACCGCGCTGCGTGCGGGTCTGGGTCGCGGAATCGGTGGCCGTGGTGCCCGACTGCGCCGTCGAACCCGTGGACATGCCGCCCATCGCGCCGCCGGTGGTGCCGCCACCCATGGTACCGCCCATGGTGCCACCAGTCGTGCCGCCGCCCATCGTACCGCCCATGGTGCCACCTGCGGTACCGCCGGTGGTCTGGGCCATGGCGGCGGCCGGAAGGATCAGGGCTGCCGCTGCGATCGAGGTCAGAATACGCATGTTTCTCTCCTATCGTGTTGGAGACACAGCGTTCCGGTTCGACTTATGTTCCCCCGTCAGCCGCATTGGCCGCGGTGGAGCAGCGCCTGATCGGCAAGGACAAGTGCGACCATCGCCTCGACCACGGGGACTCCGCGGATGCCGACGCAGGGGTCGTGGCGGCCCTTGGTGGCGATCGTCGCGGCCTCGCCGGACGGACTGATCGTCTCGACGGGGGTGAGGATCGAGCTGGTCGGCTTGAACGCGACGCGCAGGCGGATCGGCTGGCCGGTGGCGATCCCGCCGGCAATCCCGCCGGCATGGTTGGCCAGGAATTCGGGGCCTTCTGCGCCCGGTCGCATGGGGTCGGCATTGGCCTCGCCCGAGAGCGCGGCAGCAGCGAACCCGTCGCCGATCTCGATCCCCTTGACCGCGTTGATGCTCATGCAGGCCGAGGCGAGTTCGGCGTCGAGCTTGGCATAGAGCGGCGCGCCCCAGCCTGCGGGGACGCCGGTCGCCTCGCACGCGATCACCGCACCGAGCGACGATCCCGCCTTGCGCGCGGCGTCGACCAGCGCCTCCCAGCGCAGCGCAGCCGTGGCGTCGGGGCAGAAGAACGGGTTTTGGTCGATCTGTGCGTCGTCGAAGTTGGCAGGGTCGATCGCGTCGCCGCCAATCGCCTCG
>NZ_JRVI01000171.1:0-9921 GCF_000783375.1 Sphingomonas sp. Ant20 | reverse complement strand
CGCGTGCCGCATCGGCGACGAGCAGCGCGGTGCTCATCGCCTCCGCTATGCCGCCGCTGCGATCGATCGCCACGGTACAGCGCGCCGCGGTCACGATCCCGCCATCGGTGGGGCGGATCATCGCCGCGCGCTCGGGCGCTGCGTGCCGGCGCCGACCGTCGTCGAGATCGAGAGCGCCTCGTCGACCAGCTCGACCTCGACCAGCACCGCGTCAGTGCACGACGGATCGGGGATCGCGAACGGCCACCCGCCGCCCAGCGGATGCTCCCCGATCACCGCGATCGAGCTTTCACCCGCGGACAGGCACGCGCAGACGACGCCCGCCTTGCGCAGCGCGGCGCTCGCGCGGTCGAGTGCGAAGCCCTTGCCGAATCCGCCGAAATCGAGCGCGAGCGGCCGGGTCGCGGCGATCCGCGCGGTGCTGCGGTCGAACACGAGATCGCCCCAGCCCGCCCCGGCGAACCGCCGATCGGCGGCCGGATCGAACAGGCCTAGGGTCAGCGCATGCGCCTCGTCGATCGCGACCAGCGCGTCGATCAATACCGGATCGTCGATCGCGACGCCGTGCCCAGCGAGCAGTTCGTCGTTGAGCGCGGTCGTCGGCGACGGCCGGTGGATCGTCAGCGCGTCGTCGACGCTTTCGATCGCGCGCCGCGCCGCGACCATCACATCCGCAGACCCTGAACCGAAGACGTGAAGCTCGATCCGCGTCCCCATCGCGACGAAGCGCTCGACCCGCGCGGCGATACCCACGTCAGGCCTTGACCTCCCAGCCAGGTTCATAGGCGACCGACCACAGCTTCATCGCCTCGGCACTGCTCGGCCTGCCGGTCGCGGGATCGACGGTCAGCACGCTGTTGGTGCGATAGGCCATGTTGCCCAGATGGCAGAGAGTCGTGCTGATATGCCCCTCGGTGATCGGCGAGTTGAGCGTGGTGGCCTTGCCGCGGATCACATCGACGAAATTGTTCGCGTGATAGACGTCGAGCACCCCCTCGCCGACCGTGCCGGTCGTCTCCGACGTCGCCTTGGCCATTACCTGCCGGATCGACTTGCCCGCCAGATCATAGAGTTCGAACCCGTTGCGATCGACCACCGCCGACCCCTTTGTCCCGAGCAGCAGCACGCCGCGGCCGCGGCCATAAGTCTGCATCGCGTTGCAGCTCTGCCCGTTCCAGCGGATCACGCGGTCCTTGTCGTAATTCAGGTCGAGCGACAGCGAGTCGTACATCTCCCAGTCGTCGCCCGCGTGGAAGCGCTTGGCCCCCTTCGCCTCGACCTTCGTCGGATAGGTCAGGCCCATCAGCCAGCGCGCGATATCGAGTTCGTGCATTGCGTTGTTGCACAGCTCGCCCGTTCCATATTGCCAGAACCAGTGCCAGTTATACGGCACCAGGTTCGACCGGTACGCCGCACGCGGGCGCGGGCCCTGCCACATGTCCCAGTCGAGCGTCGCGGGCGGTGCGACCTGCTGCCCCTTGCCGATCGATCCGCGATTATTGGCGTACCAGGTCTGCGCCTCGTACACGTCGCCCAGCTCGCCCGCCTGGACCAGCGCGAGCAGCTGCCGCGTCTCGGGGCTCGACCGCTGCTGGTTGCCGACCTGCAGCTGGCGCCCGGTGTTCTTCTGCGCGGCGATCATCGCCTCGCCCTCGGCGGGCGCGATGCCGATCGGCTTCTCGCAATAGACGTGATGGCCCGACTTCATCCCGTCGACCGCCAGCTTGGCGTGCCAGTGATCGGGCGTCGCGACGGTGATGATGTCGATCGCCTTGTTGTCGAGCAGCTTTCGATAATCGCCTTCGGTCCGCGGCGCGGCATGGCCCTTCGCGGCAAAGGCCGCCGCGCGCTTGGCCAGCACCGCCGAGTCGACGTCGCAGAAATGCGTGACCTCGACGTTCGGGACCTTGGTGAACGCGCTCATATGCGCCTGGCCGCGGCTGTTCACGCCGACGATCGCGACGCTGAGCCGGTCGTTCGCGCCCTTGATCCGTGCATAGCTGCGCGCGGTCATCGCCATGCCGAGCGTCGCGCCCGCGCCCTTTATCATCGTCCGACGGTCCATCGCTTGATCCCCCTTAGAGTGTACGCAGCTTGATCGACCGGAACTCGACCCGGTCGCCATGATCCTGCAGCAGGATCGGCCCCTGCACGGCGTCGCCGAACCCGGCGATCCCGGCATATTTGCTTTGTGCCACCAGCGCGCGGAACGCCGGCGACCCGCGGTCATATTCGACCATCTTGAAGCCGTTCAGCCAGTGCTCGACACGCGCGCCGCGCACCACGATCACCGCCCGGTTCCATTCGCCCGGCGGATTGATCCGCTTGCCCGGGCTTGCCGGGTCGGACAGGTTCTTCGCCGCGATCAGATCGTAGAGCGAGCCGAGCGTCCGGTTGCCGTCGCGACCCATCTTCGCATCGGGATGCCGCGCATCGTCGAGCAGCTGATATTCCAGCCCGAGCGCCTCGCCCTTGCGCTTCAGCAGGCCGGCATCGACGAAATACTTGATCCCGCTGTTCGCGCCGGGTGCCAGCTTGAAATCGACCGAGAGCTCGAAATCGCGATATTCGCGCGTCGTGACGATGTCGCCGCCGCCGCCGTCTACGCGCAGCACGCCCCCCGCCATCGTCCAGCCCGTCGTTGGAAACACTGTCCCCTTCGCGCCGCGCCAGCCGGCACCGGTCTTGCCGTCCCACAGCAGTTTCCAGCCTTCGCGCTGCTCCTCTGCGGACAGCTTATTGCTCAGCCAGCCCTGCTGCGGCAGCGCGGTCGCGGGCATCGCGTAGCGCGCCGGCGCATCGGTGATCACGCGGACGTTGCGGAACCGCACCTCGGGATGCCGCGCGGCGTCCGCGTCGGGGATCGCATGGACCTGGAACGCGATGAACCCGCGCGCATCGACATCGTCGACGGTATCGGTCGCGGGCACGCCGTTGATCCAGCTGCGCAACCGCGTGCCGATCGCCTCGACACGGTAGTGGTTCCAGTCGCCCGAGCGGAAGGTCTGCCGCGCGGGCGCGTTGCGGCCGAGCGTATACAGCCATTGCCGGCGCTGTTCGTCATACATGCCCGCGCTCCACGCACGTGCCGACGGATCGATCTCGACCTGATAGCCGTGCACGACGCCGCTGCGATAATCGGGCCGGCTCTGTCCGCGGATCATCATCCCCGAATTGAGCGCAGGGTCGGTCTTCGCATCGAACTCGACGATGAAGTCGCCATACTGCGCCTCGGACACGAGCCAGCTATTGGTCTTGCCGGGCTCGGCGCGCCCGATCAGCTCGCCATTCTCGAACGCGTAGGTCGCGTTGCCGCCGGTCGCGCGCCAGCCGGCCAGCCCCGCGCGCGGGGTCACGTCGCGCCACGGTGCTTTTGCCTGATCTGTGGAGGATTGAGACGCAGGGGCCGCGTCGACCGACGGCAGCAGCAGCAACGGTGCGGCCGCCAAGGTCAGAATTGCGAGTGCTCGAACCATTCGCCTCCCCTTTTCTCTTTTCTGCGAGCACGGGCTGGGCAGCCCTATCCGGACAGGTCCGGTCGTCTCGCATCGTTTCACCGCCGACATGTCGCTGCCGTACGTCTCTCCAAAACCGACCCTAATTTGTGGTCGGGCCACATGCAAACAGATTGTAAGGCATTTTATCGATGTTTCCGCTGGTTCGGGGCTTACCGGACTTGACGATGCCGGTGTCCGCGCGATGTAGGGGACGGCGCCGACGTTCAGGCTGCCGTCTATCGAACGAGGAATGCAATGCAGGACGCTGAAGGCGGCGGTAAACTCTACCGCAAGATCGTGCAGGCGATCATGACGGACATCGCGGACGGGGTATTCCAGGTCGGCGGTCGCCTGCCCGCCGAACGCGATCTGACGGAGCGGTTTCAGGTCAGTCGCCCGACGATCCGCGAGGCGATGATCGCACTCGAGATGAAGGGCATGGTCGAGGCCCGCAAGGGCTCGGGCGTGTTCGTGCTGGCATCGTCATCGAACGACTCGGAGCAGGAACTCGATATCGGCGCGTTCGAGATCACCGAGGCGCGTCGCCTGCTCGAAGGCGAAGTCGCCGCGGTCGCCGCGACCGAGATCACGGAGGAGCAGCTGGTCGAGCTACGCGGTCTGCTGGCGCAGATGGATCAGGACGACACGATCGCGGCAGAGGACGCGGATCGCCGGTTCCACATCGCGATCGCCGAGGCGACCGGCAATGCGGTGATCATCTCCGCGGTGGCCGACTTCTGGGACATGCGCTTCCGCTCGCCGCTCGCGCGCGAGGTCTTGGCGAAGGCGGGAAGCCTCGGCACGGAGAACCGCATGGCCGAGCACGGCCGGATCCTGACCGCGCTGGAGGCGCGCTCGCCGGTCGACGCGCGCAACGCGATGCGCGATCACCTTGCGCGTGTGATCGACCACCTGCTCGACGTCACCGAGACCGAAGCGGTCGAACGCGCGCGGGCCGCGACCGTCCAGCGCCGCCGTGCCCTGGCCCGTCGCTCGGTCTGACCCGCCCCCGCGTCTAGAGGTGCATGCTGTCAAATCGCGGCTACGGATGCGCCTCAAAATATTGGTCAAACTAATTGTCTGACCAAATGATTCCATATTGTCATATTTCTGTGGCCCTGATACCTGACGACCTACGCCGACCCTAGAAAACTGGGGCGGCAAAATGTCGGGCCGCGCCGACTCAGCGCGACCGGCCTATCGGGAGAGGGTCCTTGAGCCACAAGAGCTTCGATAAGCGCATGCTGCTTATCTCGACGAGCGTCATTGGTCTGTTGGTCGCCGCGCCGGCCATGGCCCAGCGAACCGCGGGCAGCCAGGTGCCGCAACCAGCCGACAGCCAGACGAGTTCACCCGATCCTGTCGACCCAACCCAGACGTCCGAGCCGGAAAACGCCGATATCGTCGTGACCGGGTTCCGCGCCTCGCTGAACAACGCACTGAACCAGAAGCGTAACGAGACCGCCGCGATCGACAGCATCGTCGCAGAGGATATCGGCAAGTTCCCCGACTCCAACCTCGCCGAGTCTATGCAGCGCATCCCCGGCGTCGCGCTCTCGCGCGGTGACGGCGGCGAGGGCCGCAATATCTCGGTCCGCGGCCTCGGCGCGCAGTTCACGCGCGTGCGCATCAACGGAATGGAAGGCGTGTCGCAGGTCAGCGGCACCGACATTCGCGGCGGCGTCGCGACCGGCCGTTCGTTCGACTTCGTGACCTTCCCGACCGAAATCTTCTCGGCACTGTCGGTCCGCAAGACGCTGTCGGCCGATGTCGAGGAAGGTTCGCTGGGTGCGACGGTCGACCTGCGCGCGCCCAAGCCGTTCGACCAGAAGAAGAGCTTCGTGCTCACCGGCACTGCGCGCGGTATCTACAACGACATCAGCAAGAAGGCCGATCCGCGCCTGTCCGCGCTGGTCTCCAAGCAGTTCGGCGACACGTTCGGCATCCTCGGCAGCATCGCCTATTCGAAGCGACATATCGCCGAATATGCCTATTCGGCCGCCGATGTCGTGCCGACCACGGTCTATGGCCAGGCGCAGCTGCGGGCACCGCGAATGCCGGCGTGATCTTCCCCTTCTGCACCCCGGTCGGCTACAGCTTTCGCGGGGCCGCGACGAACAGTCCGACCGCCGGCTACGCCCAGCCGAACGGTACGCCGATCGGCGCGGACGCCAATAATTGCAGCACTGGAAATCCGCGCACGAGCACGGCGGCGGCCTATGATTATGTCATGAGCCGGACCGGGGTGAACGGTCGTCCGGGCGGCGGCGTCTATCTCCCCCGCCTGCCGCGACCCGCGAAAAGCGACCAGGAGCAGCAGCGTCTCGCGGGCACCCTGACGCTGCAATGGAAGCCTGGCGACAATACCGACATCTCGCTCGACGGGCTGTATTCGCGGTTCAAGGTGGATCGGCTCGACACCTATTTCGATGCACGCTCGTTCGGGCGCGCGATCTCGAACAACGGCCAGCCGCTGACGTCGGTCCGCGAGATCGAGGTCGATGACAATGGGTCGCTGATCCACGGGCTGTTCGACGGCGTCGATCTGCGGTCGAGATGCAGCAGGAGAAGTTCACCTCGACCTACCGCCAGGTCAATCTGAACCTCGACCACCGCTTCTCCGACACCGTCCGGGTCTATGGTCTGGCCGGCATCAACCAGTCGCGGCTCGACGTCGACCGCCTACAGGTCGCAATCGATGCCAACGACACGCGCGACTTCTCGATCGACTTCCGCGACAATCCCGACATTCCGAAGATCGGCTACGGAATCGACACGACCAATCCCGCGCTCTTCCAATATGGCCCGCCGCTCGCCAACGGCGACCAGCGCGGTCAGCTGTCGAACTTCATCCGTCGTAACACGATCACGAGCAAGACCTTCGAACTCAACGGCGAATGGGAGGCCGCCCCCGACTTCACGCTGCAGATCGGCGGCCAGTATCGCACCAACAAATATACCGCGCGGGAACGGCAGCTCGCCACCAACACGCCACTCGCGCTCCCGTCGGGCGTGACGCTCGCCAGCCTCACCACCGTGACGACTGGCATCGGCAGCAACCTGGACGGGCTGTTGCAGGATTTCGTCTCGATCGATCCCGAGAAGTTCCGCGACGCGGTCGGGCTCGACAACTATGTCTATTGCAGCCTCGAATGCGCCAAGGGCACGTATGGCGGCGTCGATGAGAAATATGCCTCGGGCTATGCGATGGTGAAGTTCAACACCGCCAACTCGCTGCCCTTCGCACTGCGCGGCGATGCGGGCGTACGATACGTCCATACCAAGCTCGACACCTACGGCCCGATCACCTCGGCCGCGCCTGCCGGGTCGCTCTATCCCTCGCGGTTCGTGATATCGGAGGTCGGCCGCAGCTATGACGACTGGCTGCCGTCGGCGAACCTCGCGCTCGACATCACGCCCGAGCTGATCGCGCGCGCCTCGGTCGCCCGCGTCATGTCACGGCCAGCCTATGGCCAGCTGATCCCCGCAGGCTCCGCGAACCTCGTCATCCAGACCGCAACCTTCAGCAATCCCTTCCTCGAGCCGATCCGTGCCAACACGTTCGACGCGGCGCTCGAATGGTATTTCGCCAAGGGCTCGCTGATCTCGGTCGCGTATTTCTACAAGAATATCGAGAGCTACATCCAGACGACCAGCCAGGCGGTCGCGTTCCAGGATATCGGCCTGCCGCTGACGCTGCTCAACGGAACGCAGTTGCGCCCGACCGACGTGTTCACCGTCCAGCGGAGCAACAACACGGAGGGCGGGCCACT
This sequence comes from Sphingomonas sp. Ant20, assembly GCF_000783375.1. Lineage (NCBI taxonomy): Bacteria > Pseudomonadati > Pseudomonadota > Alphaproteobacteria > Sphingomonadales > Sphingomonadaceae > Sphingomonas > Sphingomonas sp. Ant20. The sequence continues at coordinate 2,651 of NZ_JRVI01000171.1, read as the reverse complement.
GCGCGGGTTCGAGGTCAACGTCCAGCTGCCCTTCACCTTCCTGCCCGGCGTGCTGCGCAATTTCGGCGCACTCGGCAACTTCACGCGGGTCCGGTCGAACATCAACTACGTCATCTCGCCGACATTGTCCCGGACCGCGCCGCTGGTCGGGCTGTCGCCCGAAACGGCAAGCGGGACGCTCTATTACGAAGACGACAAGTTCAGCATCCGCTCGACGGTCAACTATCGCGCGGCCTTCCTGACCGCCGTCCCCAGCGGCTCGGTCGACGCGGATTCGACCGCCAATGCGAGTTCGATCTTCGTCGACGCCTCGGCCTCGTACAATCTCAACGAGCATATCAAGTTGATCGCCGAAGTATCTAACATCACTGACGAAACCAACCGCCTGACCGTCGACACGGTGCGTCAGGATCCGCTCTACACATCCTATTTCGGCCGTACCTACGCGCTCGCGGTCAATTTCCAGTTCTGAGGACTTCATGGTTCTGGTCGATATCGGCGCGCCCCCCCCTGCCGATGTCGACCCGATCTCCGGGTGCGCTGCACGTCACGTGCGGCGCACCCGGTTCTTTCTTTGACGACGGTGCCGACGGCGCGCCGCATGGGTCCGGGCCTTCATCGTCACGAACGCGCTGAACACATATTTCAGGGATCGGGCCTCATGATCGTGCCATCCATTCTACTCGCGCTTGCAGCGTTGCAAACGACAGCGGCGCCAGCGGCGACCGCCGAGCATGTCGCGATCCAGGCAGCGGACATCGACCGCAGCGCGGCCTTCTATCATGAGGCGTTCGGCCTGCGGATCATCCCGACGCCGCTCAAGAACCGCCGCTGGCTCGATCTGGGCAACGGCCTCGCGCTCCACATCCTCGACGGCCGTACGACGCCGAAACCCTCGAACCGGAACGAGCATCTGGCGCTGCACGTCGACGATCTCGCCACCGTCATTGCCTGGCTCGACCGGCACGGACGCGTCTGGACCGACCTTGCGGGCACACCGCACACGATGCAGCTCCGGTTCGACGGCGTCCGCCAGATCTATGCGCAGGATCCCGATGGCTATTGGCTGGAGATCGGGGATGCTCGCGGCACTGCGCCACGATGACGTGGCGGCCGATCTCGACCAAGGTTATCGAGCGGCGCCTCTCTTGGCCGCCGCCGCACCGCATGGACGAGCACGCTGTTTGATCTTTTTAGATTTGCGCTGCACCCCGAGCCCTGAAAGACATCAGCACGACACATAAACTGGTGTACGCTGCCCCTAGGCGCGGTGCGCCACAGGAGAGATCGCCATGTCGTTCGTTGTCAATGGAAACGCCGTCCCGGGACCGGCGGATCCCCGTGTATCGCTGCTCGACCACCTCCGGGAGACGCTCCACCTGACCGGCACCAAGAAAGGCTGTAATCAGGCGCGTGCGGGGCCTGCACGGTGCTGGTCGATGGCGAGCGGATCCTGTCCTGCCTCGCGCTGGCGGTCCAGTATGACGGACGTGAGATCACGACGATCGAGGGCCTGGCCGAGACCGCGGCGCTTCACCCGTTGCAGGCGGCGTTCATCGAGCATGACGGGTTCCAGTGCGGCTATTGCACACCCGGGCAGATCTGCTCAGCGATCGGCATGGCCGCGGAGGTGCGCCGCGGCGTGCCAAGCCATGTCAGCGCCGACCTCGCCGCCGACGTGGTCCTGACCCGCGACGAGATCCAGGAACGAATGAGCGGCAATCTGTGCCGTTGCGGCGCGCATAACGGCATCATCGATGCGATCCAGGCGACGATGGCGCCACAGGCGACAGCCGAGACGAGCGCGGAGATGGCGGCATGACGCCTTTCACTTACCTGCGTGCCGATACCGTGAACGATGCCGTACGACTGGGTGCGGGCGAAACCGCGGCCTTTCTCGGCGGCGGCACCAATATCGTCGACCTGATGCGTGAGACCGTCGCCCGCCACGAGACATTGGTCGACGTGACCCGCCTGTCCGCTGCGGTCACCGAGACGGCAGAGGGCGGACTGCTGATCGGCGCGGCCGCTACCAACACCGCGGTCGCCGAGCATCACGGCGTGCGAACGCGCTATCCCATGCTGTCGCGCGCGATCCTGGCGGGGGCGTCTGCGCAGATCCGCAACATGGCGACGGTCGGCGGCAACCTGCTGCAGCGTACGCGCTGTACCTATTTCTATGACACCGACGGATCGCACTGCAACAAGCGCGTGCCCGGTACGGGGTGCGATGCCCGCGAAGGGTTCAACCGCATCCACGCGATTCTCGGCGCATCCGATGCCTGCGTCGCGACGCATCCCTCCGACATGTGCATTGCGCTGACCGCGCTCGACGCAGTCGTGCATATCGAGGGACGCGACGGCGCGCGGACGCTGCCCTTTGGCGAGCTGCACCGCCTGCCCGGCGATCGGCCCGACCTCGACACCGTGCTGGCGGCAGGCGAGCTGATCACGGCGATCGAACTGCCGCCGCTCGGTGTCGCGGCGCGCTCGACCTATCGCAAGGTGCGCGACCGGGCGAGCTACGCCTTCGCGCTGATCTCGGTCGCGGCGGCGATCGAGATGGACGGCGACCGGATCGCCGACGTCCGGATCGCGTTCGGCGGCGTCGCGCACAAGCCATGGCGCGCGACCAAGGCGGAGGCCGCGCG
>NZ_JRVI01000170.1:0-3773 GCF_000783375.1 Sphingomonas sp. Ant20 | reverse complement strand
GCGGCGCCGCAGGCGGTGCTCGCCGCGCTGCGCTGAACCAGCCCGGGCTCGCAATCCGCGCGCAATCGGCTATCGGGCAGCGGATGCAAGACATGCCAGCACTCGTGCCCCTGGGCGACAATCCGACCCTGCTCTGGGGGATGCGCAATGACGAGCGGCTGCGTCGGATCGGCGTGGCGCAGGGCTTTGCCGGAAGCGACGCGGCAGACGGCCCGGCGATCCTCGCCAACATGGCGTTCGCGTTCGACCCGGTCTGGACCGCGCATCTGAAGACGCGCCCCGGCACCGTGATGACGCGCGCGGGCGTTCCCGTGCTGGCGCATGTCCGGACCGCCGAGGAGCGGGCGCGGGTCGCCGCGGCGATGCACGCGGACGCAGCCCTCGACGCCGCCAGCGGGCTGACGATCATCGCCGCCGAGTCGGACGAGGGGATCCTCAACGAGGCGCTGCGCAAGCGCGAAAAGCCGTTTGCCGAACGGCTCGTCCCCGCCGCGGTCCCCGCGATCGAGCGGGCGAGCTATGTCGGCGCGTACAAGGGCGTCACCGACCTGCTGACCAAATATCTCTGGCCCGAATGGGCGCTGGCGATCACCCGGGTCTGCGCGCGCGCGGGGATCACGCCGAACCAGGTCACCGCGATGGGATCGGTGCTGTGCATCGTCGCGACGATCGCCTTCTGGTATGGCTGGTTCTGGACGGGGCTTGCCACCGGCCTCGTCTTCATGGTGCTCGACACCGTCGACGGGAAGCTCGCGCGCTGCACGATCACCGCGTCGAAGCTCGGCAATGCATGGGATCACGGCGTCGACCTGGTCCATCCGCCCTTCTGGTGGTGGGCCTGGGCCGCGGGCTGCGCGCCCTATGGCCGGCCGCTCGACGATGCGACCTTCTGGGCGGTGATCGGCACGATGCTGTTCGGCTATGTCGCGCAGCGGCTGATCGAGGGCGCGTTCATCGTCCGGTTCGGGATGCACATCCATGTCTGGGAACGGTTCGACAGCTGGTTCCGGCTGATCACCGCGCGGCGCAACCCGAACATGGTGATCCTGTTCGCGGGGCTGGTCGTGACGCGGCCCGACTGGGGGATCATCGGCGTTGCGGCGTGGACCGCGATCTCGCTGGTCGTCCATCTCGTCCGGCTGTTCCAGGCGATGGCACGGCGCGCGAAGGGCGGCGCGATCACGAGCTGGCTCGCCTGATCGCGTCGAACGCCCCGACCCGCCAGCCGCGACTTGCCGCACCGCACCGCGCGCTTTAGGGGCCGCAGGGCGCATGACCCAGGCCCCCGCCCCTTCCCCCACGACCAAGGATTTCGGTGGCGTGCTGCGTTCGGCGGCGCGCAACCTGGGCTGGCTGCTCGCGAGCCGCAGCGTGCTGGCGATCCTGTCGCTCTTCTATCTCGGCTTTGCGACGCGCACCTTGGGGGTCGTCGATTTCGGCCGGTTCGCGCTGATCACCGGCGCGGTCCAGGCGCTGACGACGTTCGTAGGCTTCCAGACGTGGCAGATCATCGTCCAGTACGGCGTCCAGCCGCTCCATGACGGTGACAGCCCGCGGCTCGCGCGGCTGTTCCGGCTGGCAGCGCGGCTCGACCTGTCGAGCGCGATCCTCGGCGCGCTGCTGACGATCGGCATCCTCCAGATCTGGGCGAACGCGTTCGGCATTCCGCGCGACCTGATGCACTACACGCTCGTCTTCGCGGTGATCCAGCTGCTGACGATCCGCTCGACCCCGCTCGGCATCCTGCGGCTGCGCGACAAATTCTCGCTCTCCGCGCTCGCCGACAGCATGACGCCGGTGATCCGTTTCGTCGGCGCGGGCGCGGCGATGCTGTTCGACCCGACGATCCGCGGCTTCATGATCGCCTGGGCCGCGGCCGAGCTGGTCACCGCGGCGACCTACTGGATCATGGTGTGGCGCAGCGGCGACTTCGCGCTGATGCTCGGCGGGCGCAGCGGCTGGCGCGCGCTGGTCGCGGAGAATCCCGGCGTGGTGAAGTTCGCGCTGAGTACCAATGCCAGCGCGACGCTCGGCCTGTCGAGCAAGCAGATCCCGCTGCTGCTGGTCGGTGCGTCGATCGGCCCCGCCGCGGCGGGTGCGTTCCGGCTGGCGGCACAGGTCGCGCAGGCGCTCGCCAAATTGTCGCAGCTCCTGTCGCGCGCCGCCTTCCCCGAGATCGTCCGCGCGGTCCGCACCGCGCGCCCGAGCGGCTGCGCTATATCCTGGTGCGGACGATGCTGGCGAGCAGCGCGGCGGCGCTCGCGATCCTCGCGGTCGTCGCACTGATCGGCGAGCCGATGCTCAAACTGGTCGGCGGCAAGTCGTTCGGCAGCGCCTATCCGGTGCTGTTGTGGCTCGCGGCGGCGGGGTGTTTCGATCTGGCGACCGTCAGCCTCGACACCGTGCTGACCGCGGTCAACCGCGCGGGCACGGTGTTCGCGATCCGCGTCGTGGGCGTCGTCCTGCTGTTCATCGGCGCGTTCGCCTTGATGCCGCTCTATGGTTCGTCCGGGGTGGCGATGGGCGTCGCGATCGGCTCGGTCGCGGTCGCGATCCTGCTCGGCTTTGCTGCGGCGAATCTGACGCGCAGCCGTCCCTGAGGGCGGCACGCCCCGCCGCCGTCGATAAAGCGCGGGTTCACAGAGCCGACGTCATTGGCCTCCAAATTGCCGTTATGCGATTGCAAGGGTCCCCCATGACGAATCTGCCTCTCCTGCTCGCGCTCGCCGCGGGTGCAACGCTCGCCTCGACGTCCGCGGCTGCCGCGGAGACGTGCGTCGGCACGCCCGGGAACGGCGCGGCCAAGCTCGTGCTCGAGGCGACCACGCTGCACAATGCGGTCGGCGAGGTCGCGTTCACCGTCTATCCCGACGACAAGGGCCGGTTCCTGTCCAAGGGCGGCAAGCTGGCGCGCGCGCGCGTGTCCGCCGCGCAGCCGCATGCCTGTTTCTGGCTGAAGCCCGGCTATTACGCGATCGCGCAATATCATGACGAGAACAGCGACCATGATTTCAACCGCACGCTGTTCCTGCCCAAGGAGGGGTTTGGATTTTCGAACGACGCCCCCACATCGGTCGGCCTGCCCTCCTTCGCGTCGGCGCGGGTGGCGCTGCCGGCCGGGGGGGACGGTCGTGCGGATGAAGATGCGGTATCGGCGCTAGCGTCGATCAGGGGCAGACGTGCCATAAAAAATGTAGCGATACTAGCCTGCGCAGGTAGCCAAGAGTGTGAGCGACGCCGTTTCCAATTTCCAGGCCTTTGATGGCGTGCCGTTTCCAGCGGCCAGACGCGGCGCGGCACCGGACGTGACCGCGCGCAGTGCTGCGTCGCAGATCCGCACCGGGATCATCTGCAACCCCAAGAGCCACCGGAATCGCAGCAGCGTCGAGGCGACGCGGCCGTTCGTGTCGGGCACGGTGCTCGCGGTCACGCCGCGGACCCAGGCCGAACTGGCCGAGGTGCTGACCGATTTCGCGCAGCACGGGATCGAGCTGCTGGTGATCGACGGCGGCGACGGCACGATCCGCGACGTGCTGACCGCGGCGGCGACGGTGTGGACGGGCGCGATGCCGCGGGTCGCGATCGTGCCGTCGGGCAAGACCAACGCGCTCGCACTCGATCTCGGCATCCCCGATCACTGGACGCTCGACCAGGCGCTCGCCGCGGCGCGCGACGGCGCGAGCATCGTCCGTCGCCCGGTCGAGGTCGAACGCGCCGGCACCGGCCAGAAACTCCGCGGATTCCTGTTCGGCGCGGGCGCGTTCGTCGAGGCG
>NZ_JRVI01000017.1:0-18628 GCF_000783375.1 Sphingomonas sp. Ant20 | reverse complement strand
GCCGTGCAGGCCGTCGCTGCCGCAGCGCCGCTCAAGCCCGTCACTGTCCGCGCCACCGTCCAGACCGCCCGTGCCACCGACACGGCGATCGTCCGCGCGGCCGCTCCCGAGCGCCTCGCCGCGGTCGCCAAGGTCCGTCCGCAGGCAGTCGCGATGCTCGACCGCAAGCTGCTGTCCGACAACACGCTGGGTTCGATCCTGAGCGGCGCCCGGGCCGAGGCAGGGCGTCTGCGTTGACCACCCTCGTCGCCCGGCCGGTTTCCGAGCGGCGTACCGCAACGCAGCGCCACGCGCTGGTCGCGACCGCGCACACGCGCCTGATGATGTTGATGTTCCTGTTCGGGGCCGCGGTGCTGGTCGTGATCGGCCGGCTCGGCGTGCTCGCGATCCAGTCGTCGCTGAGCGATCCCGGCGCCCGCGCCGCGGCGATCGCGGCGCGCGGCGATATCGTCGACCGTAACGGGGCACCGCTGGCCAGGACGATCGACGCGTGGACGATCGCGGTGCATCCTAAGAAGATGATCGGCGATCCGACCGAGATCGCCGCGCGGCTGGCGGCTCTGATGCCAGATCGCGGCAACCAGGCCTTTTTCTACGGTCTGCTGACCAAGGATGTGAATTTCAGCTACCTGCAACGCCGCGCGTCGCCTGCGCTGGTCGAGCAGGTCAACGCGATCGGCGAACCTGCGATCGTGTTCGCGCGCGAGACGCAGCGCCTGTATCCGCAATCGACCATGGCCGCGCATGCGCTGGGGTTCCTGTCGACCGACGGCCACGGCATGTCGGGGATGGAGCGCGTCCTCGACGAGCGGCTTACCAACCCCGCGCTGAACGGCGCGCCGGTCGCGCTATCGATCGACACGCGCGTCCAGGCGGCGATGGAAAGCGAGCTCGCGCGTGCGGTCGCGTCGTTCCAGGCCAAGAGCGCGGCCGGCATCGTCCTCGACGTCGACACCGGCGAAGTGATCGCGATGACGTCGATGCCGGTCTTCAACCCCAACCGGGTCGGCATGGCGGGCACCGAGCAACTGCGCAACATGGGTACGCAGAGCGTGTACGAGCTGGGGTCGGTGTTCAAGCCGATCGCGATGGCGGCGGCGATCGATTCGGGCACCGTCACGTCGATGGCGCGGCGCTTCGACGCGACCGTCCCGCTGCGCGTTGGCGGCTACACGATCCACGACGATCCGGGCGATGAAGAGAAGCGCTGGCTGAACATCCCCGAGACGCTGATCTATTCGTCGAACATCGCGACCGCGCGGATCGCCGACCAGATCGGTGCGGCCGGTATGCAGAACATGTTCCGCAAGCTCGGCTTCGACACCAAGCCTGATATCGAACTGCGCGAGAAGGGCCGGCCGATCTGGCCGACCTTCTGGGCGCGCACGACATTGATGACGTCGGCCTATGGCCACGGGATCGCGGTGACGCCGCTGCACCTCGCCAACGCCTATGCGACGTTGGTGAATGGCGGGATCTGGCGCCCGACGACGCTGCTGAAGATCGATCCGGCGCATATCCCCGCCGGGCGACGCGTGATCAGCACGACGACGAGCGCGCGGATGCGGCAGCTGCTGCGGCTGGTCGTGCAATATGGCACGGGCCGCAAGGGCGAGGCGCCCGGCTACCGCGTCGGCGGCAAGACCGGTACGGCCGAGATCGCGCAGGCGGGGGGCTATAACAAGCACACCAACGTCTCGACCTTTGCCGCTGCCTTCCCGATGGACGCGCCGCGTTACGTCGTCGTGGTGACGCTCGATTCCGCCAAGGGTAACAAGGAATCTTACGGTTTCACCACTGCGGCCTGGACCGCGGCGCCGGTGGTATCGCGCGTGATCAGCCGGACCGGATCGATGCTCGGCGTCATTCCCGATGCGAACCGCGACATTGACGAAAGCGACTTGTTGCCGCTGTTGTGGCATGCGCCGGGCACGCCGGCCTTTGGCGCAAAGCCGACGTCCGGTGCGGAATGAGGGGCGATACATGAGGATCGGTGCATGAAACTGGCAACGCTGATCGGTAAGGGCCCCGTCAGCGATGGCGGGGCATCAGTGCACGGATCTGCACCGCGCGAGGCGTATGACGGCAACGTCACGGGCTTCGCGATCGACCATCGCAAGGTCGCACCGGGGACGATCTTCGGGGCGTTCGAGGGCGCCCGCGTCAATGGCGAGGACTATATCGCCGACGCGATCCGCGCGGGCGCGATCGGCATCGTCGCGCGGCCGGGCCTCGCGGTCGAGGGTGTAGCGTACATCGCCGACGAGACCCCACGCGAACGGTTCGCGCAGCTCGCGGCAGCATTCTTTGCACCCTTTCCCGCGACGACGGTCGCGATTACGGGCACCAACGGCAAGACGAGCTGTGTCGAGATGACCCGCCAATTGTGGCGGATGGCCGGCCATCACGCCGCGTCGATCGGTACGCTGGGCGTCACGACCGCCGACGAACGCGTCACCACCGGCCTCACGACGCCCGACGTCGTCACCTTCCTGTCGACGTCGCCGGGCTCGAGCGCGAAGGCGTGACGCATCTCGCCTTCGAGGCATCGAGCCACGGGCTGACCCAGTATCGCACCGAGGGACTGCCCGTATCGGCGGCCGCCTTCACCAATCTCAGCCGCGACCATCTCGATTATCACGGCGACATGGCGGCCTATTTCACCGCCAAGATCCGGCTGTTTTCGGAAGTACTGCGCCCGGATGGGGCGGCGGTGGTGTGGGCCGACGATCCGCAGGCGGCGCGCGTCATCGACCTCGCGCGGGAGCGGGGCAATCGGCTCGTGACCGTCGGCACGCGCGGCGATACGCTGCGACTGGTCGATCGCGATCCGACATTGCTGGGGCAGGGGCTGACGATCGAGGCGGGGGGCCAGACCTACCGCGTGACGCTGCCGCTGATCGGCGGGTATCAGGCCGCCAATGCGCTGGTGTCGGCGGGACTGGTGATCGCGACCGGTGGCGATATCGCGACGACCATCGCCAATCTGGCGCGGTTGCAGCCCGTGCGCGGGCGGCTCGAGCGTGCGGTCATCGCGCGCTCGGGCGCGCCGGTCTATGTCGATTATGCGCATACCCCGGACGCGCTGGAGGCGGCGATCGCCGCGCTCAAGCCGCATGCGGGCGGGCGGCTGATCGTCGTGTTCGGCGCGGGCGGCGACCGCGATACCGGCAAGCGTGAGACGATGGGGCAGGTCGCGATGCATTACGCCGACCGCGTGATCGTCACCGACGACAATCCGCGCACCGAGGATCCCGCCGCGATCCGCCGCGACGTGCTGAAGGGCGCGCCCGGCGCGATTGAGATCGGCGACCGGCGCGCGGCGATCCAGGCGGCGATCGACGAGGCGGGCAGCGACGACATCGTGCTGATCGCGGGCAAGGGCCACGAACAGGGCCAGATCGTCGGCGACATGGTGTTGCCGTTTGACGATGTCGGCGTCGCGCGCGAGTGTGCGGCATGAGCACTGCGGTGCCCCTGTGGACGTCCGCCGAGATCGCTGCGGCGACCGGCGGGGTCGCCTCGGCCGAGTTTGCCGTGACGGGCGTCGCGTTCGATTCGCGCGAGGTTGGTCCGGGCGACCTGTTCGTCGCGATGAAGGGCGAGGCGAGCGACGGCCATCTGTATCTCGACCAGGCGTTCGCGCAGGGTGCCGCGGGGGCGATCGTCTCCGAACCCTGCGCGCATCCGCATGTGCTGGTCGCCGACAGCTTCACGGCGTTGCAGATGCTCGGGCGCGCGAGCCGGGCGCGCAGCGGCGCGACGATCATTGGCGTCACCGGATCGGTCGGCAAGACGAGCGCGAAGGAGGCGCTGTTCGCGGCGCTCGATCGCGGCGCACCGGGGGCGGTGCATCGTTCGGTCAAGAGCTACAACAACCATACCGGCGTCCCGCTGAGCCTCGCGCGGATGCCGCGCGACGCGCGTTTCGGCGTGTTCGAGATGGGGATGAACCATGCTGGTGAGCTGGCCGAGCTGACGCAGATCGTCCGTCCGCATATCGCGGTCGTCACCGCGATCGCGCCGGCGCATACCGAATTCTTCCGCGACGAAAGCGCGATCGCCGACGCCAAGGGCGAGATCTTCGCCGGGCTCGAGCCGGACGGCGTCGCGATCATCCCCTTCGACAGCCCGCATCGCGACCGGCTGACCGCGGCGGCGACGCCGCATGCGGCGCGGATCGTGACCTTCGGAATCGCGAAGGGTGCCGATGTCCGCGCGATCGAGACGGTCCGGCTGGCGACCGGCGCGACGTTCGTCACGGTCCAGCAGGACGGCCGTGAGCTGAGCTTCACGATGGCGCAGCGGGGGATGCACTGGGTTTCAAACGCGCTGGCGGTGATCGCGTGCGTCGAGGCGGCGGGCGCGGATCTCGGGCTGGCGGGACTGGCGCTCGCCGAACTCGGCGGGCTGCAGGGACGCGGTGCGCGGTTCATGACGACGCTCGCGGACGGGCAGGCGCTCGTGATCGACGAAAGCTATAATGCGAACCCCGCGTCGATGCGCGCGACGCTGGCCGTGCTGGCCAAGGAGCCGGGGCGGCATGTCGCGCTGCTCGGCGAGATGCGCGAGCTGGGCGAGGCGTCGGCCGACTATCATGCCGGGCTTGCCGAGCCGATTGTCGCGGCAAACGTCGAAATGGCGCTGCTGGTCGGTGAAGCGATGGCGCCGCTTGCGCGAGCGCTTGAGGGTAAAGTCGAAACCGTCCATGTGGGCGACGCTGCGGCCGCGCTGACGTCGTTACGGACGATCCTGGCGCCGGGCGATGCGGTTCTCATCAAGGGATCGAACGGTGTAGGGCTCGCGCGGGTCGTGACGAGTCTCGGGGGCGGGAAGACGTAAATGCTGTACTGGATCGCCGCACATCTGGGTTTCCCGGGAATATTGAACCTGCTCCGCTATCAATCGACGCGGACGGGCGGGGCGGTCGCGACTGCGCTGATCATCGGCCTGATTATCGGGCCACGCTTCATCGGCTGGCTGCGCGTGCGTCAGGGCAAGGGGCAGCCGATCCGCGCCGACGGCCCGCAGACGCATCTCGCCAAGCGCGGCACGCCGACGATGGGTGGGTTGATGATCCTCACCAGCATGACGCTGGCGATCCTGCTCTGGATGGACCTCAGCAACCCCTATGTCTGGTCGTGCATGTTCGTGACGCTGGGCTTTGGCACGATCGGGTTCATGGATGACTATGACAAGGTGCGGAAGGCGAGCACCGCGGGCATTTCCGGTCGCACGCGGCTGTTGCTCGAATTCGCGATTGCCGGGATCGCCGCGACGATCATCATGTCGCAGAACGGGCCGCATCTCTACCTGCCGTTCACGTCGCGCATGTATATCGATCTCGGCTGGTTCTTCCCCGTCTTCGCCGCCTTCACGATCGTGTCGTTCGGCAATGCCGTGAACCTGACCGACGGGCTCGACGGGCTGGCGACGATGCCGGTGATCATCGCAAGCGTCGCGTTCATGGTGATCGTCTATCTCGCGGGCAATGTGAAGTTCGCCGACTATCTGGGCATCCCGCACGTGCCCGGCGCGGGCGAGCTCGCCATTTTCTGCGGCGCGGTCGTCGGGGGCGGTCTGGCGTTCCTGTGGTTCAACGCGCCGCCCGCGGCGGTGTTCATGGGCGACACCGGCAGCCTCGCGCTCGGCGGCGCGCTCGGCACCATTGCGGTCGTCGCGCATCACGAGATCGTGCTCGGGATCATCGGCGGGCTGTTCGTCGCCGAGGCGATGAGCGTGATCATCCAGGTGTTCTTTTACAAACGGACCGGCAAGCGGGTGTTCCGGATGGCGCCGATCCACCATCATTTCGAACAGCTCGGCTGGAGCGAGCCGACCGTCGTGATCCGCTTCTGGATCATCGCGCTGGTCCTGGCGCTGGTCGGCCTGTCGACGTTGAAGCTGCGGTGATCGTCGCTGAGGCCTGGCGCGGAAAACGCTGTGCGGTGCTGGGGCTGGCGCGATCGGGTGCGGCGACCGTCCAGGCGCTGGTCACTGGCGGCGCGGGCGTGGTCGCGTGGGACGACGACGAAAAGAAGCGCGCGGTTCTGGCCGAGAGCATTCAAGACCTGTCGGTCACCCTCGATGACGTCGATCTTCGGTTTGATCCGTTGGACGATCTGGCGGGGTTCGACGCACTGATCGTGTCGCCAGGGGTGCCGCTCAACACGCATCCGCTCGCCGCGGCCGCGCGTGCGGCGGGCGTTCCCGTCATCGGCGACATCGAACTCTTTGCGCAGGCCCGCGCCGACCTGCCGTCGCACAAGGTCGTCGGGATCACGGGCACGAACGGCAAGTCGACCACCACCGCGCTCGTGCATCATATCCTGCGGACGGCGGGCGTGCCGACGCTGATGGGGGGCAATATCGGGCTGCCGATTCTGGGGCAGGATCCGTTGCCCGAGGGCGGCGTCTATGTGCTCGAGCTGTCGAGCTATCAGATCGACCTGACTCAGACGCTCGACTGCGACGTCGCGGTGCTGCTCAACATTACCCCCCGACCATCTCGATCGCTATGACGGCTTTGCCGGCTATGCGGCGTCGAAGGCGCGGCTGTTCGCGATGCAGACGGTGCCGCATCTCGCGATCGTCGACCACGGCGCAGAGGCGGAGCATCGTCTACTGGGTGACGCTCCCGCTGACCTTACGATCCAGTTCATCGACCGGATCGACATCGGCGACCAGGGCGGCTGGCCGTCGCTGCAGGGGCCGCACAATGCGCTAACGCGCGTGCCGCCGTGGGGGTCGCGCGCGCGCTGGGTGTGAGCGAGGTCGATATCGATCGCGGGCTGGTCAGCTTTACCGGCCTGCCGCACCGCATGCAGCAGATCGCCTCCTATGACGGCGTCGCCTATGTCGACGACAGCAAGGCGACCAATCCGGAGAGCGCGGCGCCCGCGCTGGCGGCATTTGAGCGGGTCCACTGGATCGTCGGCGGGCGCGCGAAGGGGGATGACCTCGATGCGTGCAGGCCCGGCTTCGGCCATGTCGTGCACGCCTATACGATCGGCGAGGCCGGGCCGCGGTTCGCCGAGATCCTGGCCGGGTCGATGCCGGTCGACCATGTCGGCACGCTCGACGCGGCCGTCCGCAGCGCGGCGGCCAATGCCCGGCCCGGCGACACGATCCTGTTGTCCCCGGCCTGTGCGAGCTTCGACCAGTTCGCCGATTACGAAGCGCGCGGCGCGGCCTTCCGCGCGACGGTCGAGTCGCTGGCATGAGCGATATGCGGACACCGATGATGAGCGCAGGGCAGAAGACCGGGATCGTCGCGAAGATGAAGCGGCGCGGCGGGCGTGGCGATCAGTCGCCGCTTGGCACGTGGTTCTGGGATATCGACCGGATGCTGCTGCTGCTGACGCTGTTCCTGATCGCGATCGGGCTGATCGCGGTGGCTGCGGCGTCGCCCGCGACCGCAGTCCGCTATTCGGGCGAGCATCACAAGCTGACGCCGCTCTATTATTTCTGGCGTCAGCTGATGTGGGTCGGCGTCTCGATGCCGGTGCTGTTCGGGGTGTCGATGATGCCCGTCGCAATGGCGCGGCGCATGGCGCTGACCGCGGCGGCGGTGCTGCTGCTGATCCTCGCGGTGACGCCGTTCGTCGGATCCGAGGTCAACGGCGCGCGTCGCTGGATCGGCTATGGCTTTGCGCAGTTCCAGCCGTCCGAGTTTCTGAAGCCGGTCTTCATCGTCACTGTCGCCTGGCTCCTGTCGCTGCGCGCGAAGGATCCCGAACTGCCGACCGTGCTGATCACGGGCGGGCTGACCGGCACGATCGCAGTCATGCTTATGCTGCAACCCGATTTCGGCCAGACGATCATCTACTGCACCGTGTGGATGGCGTTGCTGATGATCGCGGGAACGCCGATGCGCGTGATGGCAGGCCTCGTCGGCTGCGTGCCGGTCGGGTTGGTCGCTGCCTATATGTTCTACGGCACGGCGCGGTCGCGGATCGACGCGTTCCTGTTCCCGGGGATCGAGGGCGAGGGCGCGTCGGATCACTTCCAGACCAATGCCGCGCACAACACGCTGACCGCGGGCGGCTGGACCGGCACGGGGCCCGGCGGCGGCATCGCCAAGTTCGGGCTGCCCGAGGCGCATACCGATTACATCTTCTCGGTGATCGGCGAGGAGTTCGGGCTGATCGCCTGTTCGGTGATCGCGGTGATCTTCCTTGCGATCGTCGTGCGCGTGTTCGTCAAGCTGCTGGACGAACAGGATGAATTCAAGCTCCTGGCCTCGGCCGGGCTGGCGACGCAGTTCGGTGCACAGGCGCTGGTCAGCATGGCGGTGAACACCGGGCTCGCACCGTCCAAGGGCATGACGCTGCCGTTCATCAGCTATGGGGGGTCGTCGATGATCGCCTTGTCGGTCGGCATGGGGTTGCTGCTGGCGTTTACCCGGCGCAATCCGTTTCTCACGCGGAGCCCCTATGTCGTCCGCTGGAGTGGTGAATGACTGTGAATCAACGTCCCCGGCATTTCGTGCTCGCGGCAGGCGGGACCGGCGGACACATGGTGCCCGCGGCGGCGCTTGCTGCTGAGCTGACGAGGCGCGGTCACCGCGTCGCGCTGGTCAGCGACGAGCGCGGCGTGCGCTTCCCTGGATTGTTCGAGGGAATCCAGACGCATGTCCTGCCCGCCGGACGCTTCACCGGCGGACCGCTGGGCTGGGCCAAGGCAACGCGATCGATGTGGCGCGGGCGAATGATGGCACGCGAACTCTATCGCACGTTCAAGCCGGCGGCGGTGATCGGCTTTGGCGGCTATCCCGCGCTGCCCGCTCTGCTGGCGGCGTTCGCGAATCGGATCCCGACCGCGGTGCACGAGCAGAATGCGGTGCTGGGGCGGGTGAACCGGCTCGTGGCGCGCCGCGTCGACGCGATCGCGACCTCGTCCGAACCGACCGAACGGCTCGCCTCCGGGCTTCTCGCCAAGACGCATCTCGTCGGCAATCCGGTGCGCGAGGCGGTGCTCGCATTGCGTGCCAGGCCCTATCCGCTGCTCGAGGAGGATGGCATCTTCCGCGTTCTCGTGACCGGTGGCAGCCAGGGCGCGAGCATCCTGTCTCAGGTCGTCCCCGATGGTCTGGCAATGCTGCCGGTGACGTTCCGGCGGCGGCTACAGGTCACGCACCAGGCGCGGATCGAGGATATCGATGCGGTGCGCGCGCAATATGCCGAGCATCACATCCCGGCCGAGCTCGCTACCTATCTGCCCGACATGCCCGAACAGCTTGCCTGGGCGCATCTGGTGATCGCGCGCGCGGGCGCCTCGACGATCGCGGAGCTGACCGCGGCGGCGCGGCCGGCGATCCTGGTGCCGCTGCCGGGCGCAACCGACGATCACCAGACCGTCACGCCCGCGAGATCACCCGCGCCGGCGGCGCACGGACGATCCGGCAGGGCGATTTCACCGCGGTCGAACTCGCCAAGCAGATGCAGAAGCTCGGGCTCGATCCCGCCGCGCTGCAGAACGCGGCGGGACGCGCGCGCAGTTGCGGCAGGCCCAATGCGGCAAGCGATCTGGCCGACCTGGTCGAAAGCCTCGATGCGCCGGTGTCGCGACTGCCGGTCGGCGCCCATCCAAGCCAAAGGTACAATTTGCATGAAGGGTGTAGCGACCGATATCGGGACGATCCATTTCGTCGGGATCGGCGGGATCGGCATGTCGGGCATCGCCGAGGTGATGAAGAATCTCGGCTACCGCGTGCAGGGGTCCGACGTGGCCGAGGGCTATGTCGTGCAGGGCCTGCGCGACAAGGGCATTCCGGTCGCGATCGGCCATGCTGCGGAGAATATAGGTGACGCGGCGGTGGTGGTCGTCTCGACCGCGATCGTTCGGTCTAACCCCGAAGTCGAGGCGGCGCTCAACGCGCGCGTGCCCGTGGTGCGGCGTGCGGAGATGCTGGCCGAGCTGATGCGGCTGAAGTCGACCGTCGCGGTTGCCGGCACGCACGGCAAGACCACGACGACGTCGATGGTCGCCGCGCTGCTCGATGCGGGCGGGGTCGATCCGACCGTGATCAATGGCGGCATCATCAACAGCTACGGATCGAACGCGCGACTGGGTGCGAGCGACTGGATGGTGGTCGAGGCGGACGAGAGCGACGGCAGCTTCCTGCGGCTCGACGGGACGATCGCGGTCGTCACCAACATCGATCCCGAGCATCTCGATCATTACGGATCGTTCGACGCGGTGAAGGATGCGTTCGTCGAGTTTGTCGAGAACGTGCCCTTCTATGGCGCGGCCTTGTTGTGCCTCGATCATCCCGAGGTGCAGGGGATCCTGCCGCGCGTGCGCGATCGGCGGATCGTGACCTACGGCTTCTCGGCGCAGGCGGATGTCCGCGGCGTCGAGGTGACGCCGATCCCGGGCGGCAATCGCTTCGATTGCGTGGTGCGGACTCGCGACGGTGCGACGCGGACGATTGCGGGGATCGAGATGCCGATGCCCGGGCGGCACAATGTCCAGAACGCGCTGGCCGCGATCGGCGTCGCGCTGGAACTGGGGATCGAGGATGCAACGATCCAGCAGGGCTTTGCCAAGTTTGGCGGCGTGAAGCGGCGCTTCACCAAGGTGGGCGAGGTTCCGGTCGAGGGTGGCGGTGTCGCGATCATCGACGATTACGGGCATCACCCGGTCGAGATCCGCGCGGTGCTGGCCGCCGCGCGCGAGGGCGCGAAGGGGCGCGTGATCGCGGTCGTGCAGCCGCATCGCTATTCACGGCTCGGCAATCTGATGGAGGATTTCCAGACCGCGTTCAACGACGCGGACCGGGTGCTGGTGACGCCGGTCTATGCGGCGGGCGAGACGCCGGTCGAGGGCGTCGACGCGGCGGCTCTGGTCGAGGGGCTGAAGCGGCGCGGCCACCGGTTTGCGGGCGTGGTCGCGGATGCGAATGCACTGGCGGCCGAGCTGGCGGCGACGATCGAGGCAGATGACATGGTCGTCTGCCTCGGCGCGGGCGACATCACGAAATGGGCGGCCGGGCTGGCCGATGCGATCGCGGTCGAGCGTTCGAAGGTGCCGGCGTGAACGCTGCGACACCTTGCGTCCCCGCGAATGCGGCGACCCAGACTGGGTTCCCGCCTTCGCGGGAGACCATCAGGGGGAGCGTCGAGGCCGGTGGGTCGCTTGCGGACTTCATCTGGTTTCGTACCGGCGGGCCTGCCGAATGGCTTGTGCGGCCGGCAGATGTCGAGGATCTGGCCGGGTTGTTAAAGACCCTCGATCCGTCGACGCCGGTCCTGCCGGTCGGCGTCGGCTCCAACCTGATCGTCCGCGACGGCGGTGTGCCGGGGGTCGTGGTGCGTCTGCCCAAGGCGATGGCAAAGGTGTCGGTTGAGGACGGTCGAGTTCGCGCCGGGGCGGGGGCGATGGGGATCACGGTCGCCAGCGCCGCGCGCGATGCAGGGATCGCCGGGCTCGAATTCCTGCGCGGGATCCCGGGGACCGTCGGCGGCGCGGTGCGGATGAACGCGGGGGCCTATGGGCGCGACGTCAGCGATATCCTGATCGAGGCGACCGTCGTCACGCGCGACGGCGCGGTCGAGACATGGCCCGCGGCGCGGTTCGGTTATGTGTACCGGCATTCGGACCTGCCCGCGGGCGCGGTCGTGGTCGAGGCGGTGTTCTCCGGCACGCCCGGCGAACCGGCTGTCATCGGGGCTGAGATGGACCGGATCGCCGCGGAGCGCGAGGCGTCGCAGCCGTTGCGGTCGCGCACCGGCGGATCGACGTTCAAGAATCCCGAGGGGCACAAGGCCTGGGCGCTGATCGACGCGGCCGGGTGCCGAGGGCTGACGCGCGGCGACGCGCAGGTCAGCGAGAAGCACTGCAATTTCCTGCTGAACCTCGGGTCCGCGTCGAGCGCGGAGATCGAGGCGCTGGGTGAAGAGGTACGGACCAAGGTGAAGGCGCATACTGGGGTGACGTTGGAATGGGAAATCCAGCGGGTCGGGGTGGCGAAATGAGCGGTCCCCTTCACATCGCCGTCCTCATGGGCGGCTGGTCGGCGGAGCGTGAGGTTTCGCTGATGTCGGGCAATGGCTGCGCCGATGCGCTCGAATCGCTTGGCCACCGCGTCACGCGAATCGACATGGGGCGCGACGTCGCCGCCCGGCTGGCCGACGCCAGACCCGATCTCGTGTTCAACGCGCTGCACGGGACGCCCGGCGAGGATGGCTCGGTGCAGGGGCTGCTCGACCTGATGGGGCTGCGCTACACGCATTCGGGTCTTGCGACCTCGGTGATCGCGATCGACAAGGTGCTGACCAAGCTGCTGCTCGTCCCGGCCGGTGTACCGATGCCGGGCGGACGGATCGTCCGCTCGGTGGACCTGTTCGAGGGGGATCCGATGGCACGCCCCTATGTGCTAAAGCCCGTCAACGAGGGGTCGTCGGTCGGCGTGGCGATCGTCACCGACAGCAACAATTACGGCAATCCGATCGCGCGCGACGCGGTGGGGCCGTGGATCGACTTCGACGAGCTGCTCGCCGAGCCCTATATCCGCGGGCGCGAGCTGACGACCGCGGTGCTCGGCGGTCGCGCGCTCGGCGTCACCGAACTCAAGCCCAAGAGCGGCTGGTATGATTACGACGCGAAATATACCGACGGGATGACCGAGCATGTCTGCCCGGCGGACATTCCCGACGAGATCGCCGACGCTGCAAGAGCTTGGCGCTCGAGGCGCACCGGCTGCTCGGCTGCAACGGCGCATCGCGCTCCGATTTTCGCTGGGACGACGAGCGCGGGGTCGACGGGCTGTTCCTGCTCGAGGTCAACACGCAGCCGGGCATGACCCCGCTCAGCCTCGTTCCCGAACAGGCGCGGCACATCGGCATGAGCTATGCCGAGCTCGTCCAGGCGATCGTCGACGAGGCGCTGTCGGATCATCCGCTCGCGCCGGGCGGGGCGCCATGAGCCGGACGATCAAGCGCGGCCCGCCCCCCAAGCCGGCCCGCCCCCGCCGGCGCAAGGTCGCGGTCAAGAAGGTGTCGGTGCTCGACCGGCTGGTCGGGATGCTCCCGGTCAGCGAGGAGACGCTGAAGAAGATCGCGACCTGGTCGATACTGGGCGCGGGCGGCGCGGTCGTGATCGCGGCGGCGACCTGGATCGGCATCCCCGGCATGATCGGCGGCGCGATGGCCGAAGGCGCCGGGCGCGCGGGGTTCAAGGTCGACCAGATCGAGGTCACCGGGCTGAAGCGGATGGACCGGATGTCGGTCTATGCGGTCGCGCTCGATCAGCAGAGCCGCGCGATGCCGCTCGTCGATCTCGAGGCGGTGCGCCACAAATTGCTGCGCTATGGCTGGATCGCGGACGCGCATGTGTCGCGGCGGCTGCCCGATACTTTGCTGGTCGACATCGTCGAGCGCACGCCCGCGGCGGTGTGGCAGGACAATGGCAATCTGACTCTGATCGACGCGTCGGGCGTGCTGCTCGAACCGGTGCAGCCGGATGCGATCCCGAACCTGCCGCTGGTGATCGGACCCGGCGCGGACCGGCAGGAAGCGTCCTACCAGGCGCTGCTCGCCGCCGCCCCCGCCGCTCAAGCCGCGGGTGAAGGCGGCGACCTGGGTCGGCAACCGGCGCTGGGACCTGACCTTCGAAAGCGGCGAGACGCTGGCATTGCCCGAGGACGGGGCGCCGCGTGCGCTGGTGAAGTTTGCCGAGCTCGATGGGGCACGGCCGCTGCTCGGCCGCGGCTGGATCCGCTTCGACATGCGCGACCCGACCAAGCTGGTCGCGCGCAAGCCGGGTGCGAGCCTGGCGCACAGCGTCGACGTGCCCGCGCCGGTATCCAGCGAGCCACAGACGACTATACCGTCGCAGACGGCGGACGCGAACGTAACGGGCGGGGAGGGATGACATGGCGAAGGTGGCACCGGAAGGGCTGATCACGGCGCTCGATATCGGGTCGTCGAAGGTTTCGGCGATGATCGCGCAAAAGGGGGATGGCGGCGAGCTGATCGTGCTCGGCACCGGGCAGCGCGAGAGCCGCGGCGTCAAGCGCGGCTATATCGCCGACATGGCGACGACCGAGGCGGCG
This sequence comes from Sphingomonas sp. Ant20, assembly GCF_000783375.1. Taxonomy (NCBI): domain Bacteria; kingdom Pseudomonadati; phylum Pseudomonadota; class Alphaproteobacteria; order Sphingomonadales; family Sphingomonadaceae; genus Sphingomonas; species Sphingomonas sp. Ant20. The sequence goes on along the minus strand of NZ_JRVI01000017.1, from coordinate 4,572 downwards.
GTACGCGAAGCGGTCGAGCAGGCCGAACGGATCGCCGGGATCAACATCGAGAATGTCTGGGTTGGTTTCTCGGCCGGCGGACTGGTGTCCGACGTCGCCGAGGTCGAGTTCGAACTGGGCGGCCACCGCGTCGAGCAGCAGGATATCGACGCGCTGCTCGCAGCAGGTCGCAATTCCATCGATCCGCAGGGGCGGATGGTGCTGCACGCGCAGCCTGCGCTCTACACGCTCGACGGGCTGACGGGCGTAAAGACGCCGCTCGGGCTGCATGCCGACCGGCTTGGCGTGCATATCCATGTCGTGGCCGCAGACGGTTCGCCGGTGCGCAATCTCGATCTGTGCGTGCGTTCGGCGCATCTCGAAGTGAAGTCGATCATCGCCTCGCCGGTCGCGACGGGGCTTGCGTGCCTGAGCGACGAGGAGCGCGAGCTTGGTGTCGCGCTGGTCGAGATGGGGGCGGGGATCACCAATGTCTCGCTGTTCGCGGGCGGCATGCTCGTCGGGCTGACCTCGATCCCGATCGGCGCGCAGGACATCACCGACGACATCGCCAGCGCGTTCGGCACGCGGCGGCAGAATGCCGAGCGGATGAAGTGCTTCCATGGATCCGCCAATGCCTCCCCGCGCGACAATCACGACATGATACCGGTCATGCCGATCTCGGCCGAGGACGGCGCGGGCGAGGGCGCGCAGATCACCAAGGCGCAGTTGATCAGCGTCATCCGCCAGCGGCTCGAACATCAGATGGGCGAGGTGCGCAATGCGCTGAGCACGCTCAAGTTCGAGGGGCCGGTGGGGCGCCAGGTCGTGCTGACAGGCGGCGGCGCGGAGCTGAAGGGCATTGCCGATTATGCGCAACAGGCGCTCGGGCGGTCGGTCCGGATCGGCCGACCGCGCGGATTGACCGCTCTGCCCGAGGCGCATGGCGGACCGGCATTTGCGACGTTAGCGGGGTTGGCCTTCTATGCGGCGACCGATCCGATCGACCTGCGCGGTATTGCACCGCAGCGGACGATCGTTCACCGGCCGAAGGGAATCGGCATGGTCCGCAAGTTGATTCAGGCGGCACGCGCGAATTATTGAGAGTTTCGAAACGGCTGACGCTATTTCGGCTGGAACAGCCGGTAGCGTTGGTGCACACAGGTTAATCAGGGGCCCGGCCGTAGCGTATCACCGGGATGGGCGGAGAAGCAGGCGATGAGCATCGAATTTCTGAGTCCCGAAGTGGACGAGCTGGCCCCCCGCATCGCGGTGATCGGGGTCGGTGGCGCGGGCGGTAACGCGATCGCGAACATGATGAGGGCCGACGTCCAGGGCGTCGACTTCCTCGTCGCCAATACCGACGCGCAGGCGCTCAAGCAGTCGACCGCGCCGCAGCGGATCCAGCTGGGCACCAAGATCACGCAGGGCCTCGGTGCCGGCTCGCGTCCCGAGATCGGCCGCGCGGCCGCCGAGGAGACGATCGACCAGCTCGCCAAGATGCTCGAAGGCGCGCACATGTGCTTCATCACCGCCGGCATGGGCGGCGGCACCGGCACGGGTGCCGCCCCGGTCATCGCCAAGGCGGCGCGCGACATGGGCATCCTGACCGTCGGCGTGGTCACCAAGCCGTTCGCGTTCGAGGGCAATCGTCGCGCCAAGTCGGCCGATGGCGGCATCGAGGAACTGCAGAAGTACGTCGATACGCTGATCGTCATTCCGAACCAGAATCTGTTCCTGATCGCCAACGCGAACACGACCTTCAAGGAAGCGTTCTCGATGGCGGACGAGGTGCTGCAGCAGGGCGTGCGCAGCATCACCGACCTGATGGTCATGCCTGGCCTCATCAACCTCGACTTTGCCGACGTCCGTTCGGTGATGCAGGAGATGGGCAAGGCGATGATGGGCACCGGCGAGGCGAGCGGCGACAACCGCGCGCTCGAGGCTGCGCAGAAGGCGATCTCCAACCCGCTGCTCGACGGCGTCAGCATGCAGGGTGCCAAGGGCGTGATCATCTCGATCACCGGCGGCGACGACATGCGCCTGCTCGAAGTCGACGAAGCCGCGAATCACATTCGCGACCTGGTCGATCCCGATGCCAACATCATCTGGGGTTCGGCGTTCAACCAGGAGCTGGAAGGCAAGATCCGCGTCTCGGTCGTCGCGACCGGGATCGATGCGGACGCCAAGCCCGCCGTCGCGCCCGAGCCGACGCGCTCGTTCAGCTTCGGCATGGGCCGGAAGAACGACGAATCGACGTCGTTCCGTCCGAGCGAGCCCGCGGCACCGACCGGCACGGGCGACGAGCCGCTCGACCTGTCGAGCGCGGACGCGGTACAGTCCGGCACCACCGACGAGGAACTCGTCCTGGGTCAGGACAAGATGGTCCCAGCCGCACCGGCCGCACCGCAGTCCTATGCCCCTGCGCCGACACAGTCTGCGCCCGCACCCGCCCCGGTGCAGCCGCCGGTCCAGGCTCAGCCTGCGCCGCAGCCGACCGCGCGCACGCCACAGGCGCCTGCCTATCAGGCTCCGCCGCGCTCCTACGCGGACGATCGTTATGCCGCTCCCACGCCCGCGGCCCCGGCGCCGATGCCGGCTGCGGACGAGGGTGGTGCACGCCGTCGCTGGCTCGCCCCGGGTGCGGAAGCTGCGCCCGAGGCTGCCACACCGGCGACGCCGCGCGTCAAGCTCGGTGGTACGCTGTTCGAGCGCATGTCGAATGCGGCGCGCGGCGCGGCCAAGGAAGACGGCGAGGCGGCCTCGACCGATCCGCTCGACATTCCGCGCTTCCTGCACCGCCAGAACAACCAGTAACGGCCTGCACAAAGGGGCGCGCCGGTTCGTCGCCGGCGCGCCCCGTCCTGGCGCGTAGCGCGGCGCGACATGTTGCCCGTTCCCGCGCGCTCGGGTCTAGCTACGGGCACCCATGATCTTCCCGACCCATCATCTCCTGACCGCCGCGCTCGCGCTGGTTCTGGTCACCGCCCCGAGCGGCGCGCGGGCGCAGGAAGTCGTCCAGCCCCTGCCCGGAACGACCGACGCGGATCGCCTCGGCGATACGATGCGGCAGCTCGCGTCAAACCCCCGCAACGTCGATGCACTGGTCCGCGCGGGGGATCTGTCGATCGGGCTCGGTGATCTGAGCGGTGCCGCGGCACTGTTCGCGCGCGCCGAGAAGGTCGATCCGCGCAACGGCCGGGTGAAGGCCGGCATGGCCTCGATCCTGGTCCGCTCCGAGCGACCGGGCGAGGCGCTGCGCTATTTCGCGCAGGCCGAGGCGTTCGGGCTCCAGCCGCGCTATTATGCCGCGGATCGTGGGCTGGCCTATGACCTGATCGGCGAACAGGATCGGGCCCAGCGCGACTATCGTGTCGCGTTGCGCGATGCCCCCGATGACGAGACTGTCCGGCGTTACGCCCTGTCACTCGGCATATCCGGCAAGCGTGATCTGGCGCTGCAGCAGCTCGACCCGCTGGTCCTCAAGAAGGACCGCGGGGCGTGGCGCGCGCGTGCGTTCATCCTGGCGATGAACAACGACGTGCGCGGCGCAGAGACGATCGTCACGACGATGATGCCCGGGGCTGCGGCCCGCGGTCTGCAGCCCTTTTTCCAGCGTCTGCCATTGCTTGCCCCGGCAGATCGCGCCTTTGCAGTACATTTCGGCGAAGTGCATGCGACGCCGCAGCGGATCGCCGATGCGCGGATGACGCCGGTCCTGCCGCAACTGGGTGCCGATCCGACCGCGCCGGTGATGCTCGCGGCGGCCGAGCCGCAGCCCGCACCCCAGCCGACGGGCCGTGCCAAGGCGGCCGCCGATCGATCGGCTACCCGCCGCGACAAGACCGCACGGTCGGGTCGCGTCGAAGTCGCTGCTGTGACGCCGACCCCTACGACCACGCCGACTCCGTCGCCAACGCCTTCGCCCGTCCGCCCGACTGCAACCGCGCAAGCGTCCGCGCCGATGGTCATGGTCCAGCCGCTGCCCAAGCCGCCGGTGGTGCTGGCATCGACACAGCCGGTCCAGCGGCCGACCGGTCCTGCAGCGACCACGACGCTCCCCCCGTCCGCGCCGACATCGACCTTCGTCCAGCCCTTGCCGGCCCGGACGACGTCGGTCGCGGCGGTGGACGCGAACGGGGTGTCGCAGGCAAGCTTGGCGGCGTCTTCGCCGACCCGCGCGCCCGATACGCCCGGTGCGCTGCCCTCTGCGATCGTCGCGCAGATGGCGGCGTTGCCGACCGCTCCGGCGACGACCGCTGGAACGACGCCGCCGATGATTCCGCGGACCACGACGGCCCCGGTCACGGTGTCGTCGGCTGTCCCGACCACGCCAGCGGCGGCGGGTGTCGCCGCTACAACGCTTCCGGCGACGCCCGCCGCGTCGCGCCCGGCATCGCGGTGCCCCCGACGCAGGTCGCCGGTCTCCGCCACGCCTGCTGCGACCGGGCGGACCATCCCCGTCAGCGAGGATTCGATCCTCGCACGGATCATTGCCGGGCTGTCGATCCCGGCATCCGAACTCGGCGTCGCGCCGATCGCTCGGGCTGCACCCGTGATGCCGGCAACGGCCTCCGGGGCCGGCGCGGGCGA
>NZ_JRVI01000169.1:0-3617 GCF_000783375.1 Sphingomonas sp. Ant20 | reverse complement strand
ACGCGCGCGCCGCGGTCGACGCGGCGCTGGCGCACGCCGGCCTGGTCTGATCCCCGTCCGTCATCCTGACGCACGTCAGGATGACGGGGGGACCGACAATTAACGTCCAACGCGATACCACGCCCGCTTCCCCTTCGCCCTCCGACCTCCTACATCGCGCATCCCATGGCACGCCCCCAAACCCCCCGACCTCGAAAAGACCAAGATCGTCGCCGAGAACCGGCGCGCGCGGTACGACTATTATATCGAGCAGGTGTTCGAGGCGGGGATCGCGCTGACCGGCACCGAGGTGAAGGCACTGCGCGGCGGCGAAGGCTCGATCGCGGAGGCCTATGCCGAGGTGAAGGGCAGCACGGTCCAGCTCGTCAATTCGAACATCCCCGAATTCAGTCACGGCAACCGCTTCAACCATGAGCCCAAGCGGCCGCGCAAGCTGCTGCTGCACGAGCGCGAGATCAACAAGATGTTCGGCGCGGTCGCGCGCCAGGGCATGACGCTCGTGCCGCTGATGATCTATTTCAATTCCAAGGGCCGCGCGAAGGTCGAGCTCGCGCTCGCCAAGGGCAAGCAGAACCACGACAAGCGCGATTCGGTGAAGGAACAGGACTGGAAGCGCGAGCAGGGCCGGATCATGCGGGATCGTGGATAGGCCGTGACCAGGGCGCCGGTCGGTCTTTTCGGGCGCCTCGCGGCGTGGTCGCATCGCAATCTGCCGACCCGCGATTCGATGGAGCGCAACCGCCTGTTGCGCCCCGTCGCGCACCGCGTGCTCGCGCCCGAACTGTGGCGCTTCACCCGGCGCTCGGTGCCGCGCGGCGTCGCGCTCGGCATGGTCGCGGGGATCCTCGTGCCGGTCGCGCAGACCCCCGTCGCCGCGTTGTTCGCGCTGCCGTTCCGCGCCAATGTGCCGACCGCCGCGCTGACCACCTTCATCACCAATCCGCTGACGACCCCGCCGCTCTGGATCGCCGCCTATTGGATCGGGTCGTGGATGCTGCGGATCGACGCGCACGTCCCCGGCCAGCCGGTCGCCGAAGCCGCCGCGCAGGCCGACTGGATCCCCTGGCTGATGCAGGCCGGCCCCGCCACCGCTGTCGGCCTCCTTGCCATCACCATCGTCGCCTCGATCGGCGGCTATGCGCTCAGCGCGCTCGGCTGGCGGCTCTGGATTGCCCGCAAGTGGCGGCACCGCCACGATAATCGCGGATCGTAACAATCGTCACTATCTGTCGCCCGACGAATTGACGGAGCGTCTTATCGGCGTAGAACACACCGCATCCTGAAGTTCTTCCCCGAGGGTCCCTGATGCGTACGTCGATTGTCACCGCCATTCTGCTCGCCTCCGCCGCAACGGTCCCGGCCCAGACCAGTCAGACCCCGGCCCGACCGGCCGCCCCGTCGCCCGCGCTCGCCGGTGCGGCCAGCGGTCCCGTCGCGCCGAAGGATGCGAACAAGCCGCAGATCGGCGATTTCGGCTTCGACATGGCCGGGCGCGATACCGCGGTGAAGCCCGGCACCGACTTTTTCGACTATGCCAATGGCGGCTGGGAGAAGGCGACGCCGATCCCCGCCGATCGGTCGTCCTACGGCATGTTCCACGTCCTCCAGGACCTGTCGCTCGAACGCACCCGGACGATCCTCGACGCCGCGACCGCAAAGCCCGGCGACAAGGTCGGTGATTTCTACGCGAGCTTCATGGACGAGGCTGCGGTCAATGCGAAGGGCGCGGGCCCGGTGAAGCCGATGCTCGCCGCGCTCAAGACGACCACAGACAAGACCGCGCTCGTCACCCAGATTGCGAAGCTGCAGCGCCAGGGGGTCGGCGGGCTCGTCGGCGTCGGCGTGCAGCAGGACGACAAGGACCCGACCACCTATGTCGTCGGCTTCGGCCAGAGCGGTCTCGGGCTTCCCGACCGCGACTATTATCTGAAGGACGATGCCAAGCTCGCCGCGGTCCGCACCGCCTATCAGGCGTATCTCGCGCAGATGCTGACGCTCGCGGGCGAGCCCAACGCGGCCGCGCGCGCCGCGGCGGTGTTCGCGATGGAGAAGGGCCTTGCCACCGCGCACTGGACGCGGATCGAGAGCCGCGACGCGGACAAGACCTACAACAAATGGACCGCCGCCGATTTCGCGGCCAAGGCGCCCGGTTTCCCCTGGGCCCAGTACATGACCGCGATGGGCGTCACCGGCCGTCCCTTCTACCTCGTCGCGCAGCCGAGCGCGCTGACGGGCGAAGCGAAGGTCTTTGCCGATACCCGGGTGAACGTCCTTCAGGACTATGCGATGCTCAAGGTGCTGCGCGCCTATGCACCCTATCTCTCGAGCGATTTCGACAAGGCCAATTTCGGCTTCTACGGCACCACCCTGTCCGGCACGCCCGAGCAGCAGGTCCGCTGGAAGCGCGGCGTCTCGACCGTGTCGGGCGCGATGGGCGAGGCGATCGGCGAGCAGTATGTCGCGAAATATTTCCCGCCGGAATCGAAGGCCGCCGCCGACCAGCTCGTCAAGAACGTCATCGCGGCGATGGGCGACCGGTTGCGCAACCTCGCCTGGATGCGCCCGAGACCAAGACCAAGGCGCTCGCCAAGCTTGCCGCCTTCACCCCCAAGATCGGCTATCCGGACAAATGGCGCGACTATTCCGCGCTTCAGGTCCAGCGCGGCGATCTCGTCGGTAACGTCGCGCGCGCCAACGCGTTCGACTATGATCGCGACCTCAAGAAGCTCGGCCAGCCGATCGACCGCGGCGAATGGTTCATGACGCCGATGACGATCAACGCCTATGCCAATCCGACGATGAATGAGGTCGTCTTCCCCGCCGCGATCCTCCAGCCGCCCTTCTTCGATCCGAAGGCGGACCCGGCGATTAACTATGGTGGCATCGGCGCGGTGATCGGTCACGAGATCAGCCACCATTTCGACGATCAGGGCCGCAAATACGATCAGAACGGCAAGCTCACCGACTGGTGGACGCCGCAGGACGTTGCGCGCTTCAAGGTCTTCACCGATGCGCTGGTCAAGCAGTACGACGCCTATGAGCCCTTGCCCGGGCTGCACGTGCAGGGCGGTCTGACGCTCGGCGAGAACATCGCCGATCTCGCCGGGCTGACCGTCGCCTATGACGCCTATCACCGCTCGCTCGGCGGCAAGCCCGCGCCGGTGATCGACGGCACCACCGGCGACCAGCGCTTCTATTATGGCTGGGCGGGCGTCTGGCGCAGCAAGTTCCGCGAACCCGCACTGCGTCAGACCTTGCTGTCCGATCCGCACTCGCCGGGTCACCAGCGCGTCCTCACCGTCCGCAACCTCGACCCCTGGTACGCGGCGTTCGGCGTGAAGCCCGGCGAGGCCAGCTACCTCGCCCCCGCAACCCGCGTCCGCATCTGGTAATCCGCTGACGCCGACCGCCCCAGATATACCCCACCCCGGCGAAGGCCGGGGCCCAGTTGGGGAACAGACGTAACGGCGGATTATCCCTCGTTACCAAACCCTTCCCATCCGTATCTCGCAATCTGTCTCGGCCGACCGCCCGAATTATCCACCACCCCCGGCGAAGGCCGGGGCCCAGTTGGGGGGACAGACGTAATGGCCGACTGTCCATCGTGACCAAGACCT
>NZ_JRVI01000168.1:0-4125 GCF_000783375.1 Sphingomonas sp. Ant20 | reverse complement strand
GCACAGCCCGCGCGGCTGCGGGGGTCGGGCCGCGCGATCATGCTGAGCGCCGTGGTTCGCCGTGACGCGGAACGTGCCTTTGCGGGGTTCATCGGCAGCGGGCAACTGGTCGACGATCCCGCGGACGTACCATGCCGCCCGCCAAGCCGCGGCCGGCGGGGGCGGACCAGCTGTCGCCGACCTTCACCGCCGGGCTAGACCGTGCGCTGCGGACGCCGCTGGCGCGCATCGTTGCGAACGCCGACAGTATCCATGCGCAGACCGATGGCCTGGTGCAGCCCGATTATGCCGATTATGCGGCAGATATCGCCAATGCCGGCCGCCATCTGTTGGCGCTGGTCGACGATCTGGTCGATCTTCAGGCGGTCGAGCGGCCCGACTTCGCGCTGCTTCTCGAGACGATCGATCTGGCCGATATTGCGCGGCGTGCTGCCGGGCTGCTGGCGGTGCGGGCGGGCAACGCAAACGTGACGATCACCCGGCCCGCCGCGGAAGCCCGCGTCGTCGCGCGCGGTGATTTCCGGCGCGTGTTGCAGATCCTGGTCAATCTGATCGGCAACGCGGTGCGCTATTCGCAGTCGGGTGGCGCGGTGCAGGTGACGACGCATACGGGGAGCGATCAGGTGACCGTCGTCGTCGCGGATACCGGCAAGGGCGTGGCGCCCGCGGATCATGCGCGAATTTTCGAGAAGTTCGAGCGGGTCGACGCGTCCGAGCCGGGCGGCAACGGCCTCGGGCTCTATATCGCGCGGCGGCTGGCACGCGCGATGGGCGGCGACCTGACGATCGACAGCGCGATCGGCGAGGGGGCTCGGTTCGTGTTGTCGTTACCGACGCAGGCGACGCGCGGCCAGGATCAGTACCAGGCCTAATACCGCGAGCGCGGCGCCGCGGTCCGCCCAAGGCCGCTGATCGAGCATGAAGCTCGATCGCGGCCAATGGACATATCCAAGCCCCTGGCCGATCCACAGGAACCCCATCAGCGCGCACAGCACGCCGATGACCATCAGGATCGGCCGGAGCTTCATCTCAGCGCGACGCCATCGGCGTATAGTCGCGCTGCGTCGGGCCGCTGTAGAGCTGGCGCGGACGGCCGATCTTCTGGTCGGGATCGGTGATCATCTCGTTCCACTGCGCGACCCAGCCGACGGTGCGGGCAAGCGCGAAGAGAACGGTGAACATCGAGGTCGGGAAGCCGATCGCCGAGAGGATGACGCCCGAATAGAAGTCGACGTTCGGGAACAACTTCTTCTCGATGAAGTAGGGATCGCTCAGCGCCAGACGCTCGAGCTCGATCGCGACGTCGAACACGGGGTCGGTGACACCCAGCTCGCCGAGCACTTCCTTGACGGTCGTCTGCATGACGGCCGCACGCGGATCGTAGTTCTTGTAGACGCGGTGGCCGAAGCCCATCAGGCGGAACGGATCGTTCTTGTCCTTCGCGCGGGCGATGAACTCGGGGATCCGGTCAACCGTACCGATCTCGTGCAGCATGTTGAGCGCGGCTTCGTTGGCGCCGCCATGTGCTGGGCCCCACAGGCAGGCGATGCCGGCCGCGATGCACGCGAACGGGTTGGCGCCCGACGAGCCGGCGAGACGGACGGTCGAGGTCGACGCATTCTGCTCGTGATCGGCGTGGAGGATGAAGATGCGGTCCATCGCCTTTTCGACGATCGGGTTCACGACGTACTTCTCCGCTGGCACGGCGAACGTCATCTTCAGGAAGTTGCCGGTGTAGCTCAGCGTGTTGTCCGGATAGACGAACGGCTGGCCGACGCTGTACTTGTACGCCATCGCGGCGATCGTCGGCATCTTGGCGATCAGGCGATGCGACGCGATGACGCGCTGTGCCGGATCGTGGATGTCGGTCGAATCGTGATAGAAGGCCGACAGCGCGCCGACGACGCCGCACAGGATCGCCATCGGATGCGCGTCGCGACGGAACCCGCGGAAGAACTGCGCGAGCTGCTCATGCACCATCGTGTGGCGCGTGATCGTGTTCGAGAAGGTCGACAGCTCTTCTTCGCTGGGCAGTTCGCCGTTCAGCAGCAGATAGGCGACTTCCATGAAGTTCGACTGTTCGGCGAGCTCGCCGATCGTGTAGCCGCGGTGGAGCAGCGTGCCCGCATCGCCGTCGATATAGGTCAGCTTCGACTGGCACGAGGCGGTCGAGGTGAAGCCCGGATCATAGGTGAAATTGTCGGTCTGCGCGTACAGCTTGCGGATATCGATGACATCGGGGCCGACCGTACCGGACATGACCGGATAATCGAATTCCTTGCCGTCGACCTTGAGGTTTGCGGTCTCGCTCATGCTTGTATCCTTCCTCGAAATCTTATCAGTCTGCCATCCGGTCGGCGATCCGACCGAGGCTCTCGTCACGCCCGAGCAGGTCGAGCACATCGAATATTCCCGGCGACGTCTTGCGACCGGTCAGCGCGGCGCGAAGGGGTTGTGCAACCTGCCCGAGCTTTAGGCTTCGCGCTTCGGCCACGCGCCGTACCGCGCCTTCGAGCGCTTCCGTATCCCACTTGTCGAGCGCGTCAAGTTCAGCATGCGCGTTCGTCAGAATCGCACTCGCTTCACCCTGCAAAAGGCTCGCTGCGGCGTCATCCATCGCCAAAGGTCGCTGGCTGAACAGGAAATTCGAACCTTCGGCGAGTTCGTTCAGGTTCGCTGCACGTGGCTTCAGGACCGGCATGGCGCGAGTCAGAAGGTCGAGTCCGCCACCGGGCAGGGCATGGCCGAGCCGATCGGCGGCGAGCTGGGCCAGACGCGCATCATCGGCCTCGCGAATATAGTGGCCGTTCAGATTCTCGAGCTTCTTCAGGTCGAAGCGCGAGGGCGACTTGCCGACGCCCGACAGGTCGAACCACTCGACCGCCTGTTCGCGGCTGATGATCTCGTCGTCACCGTGCCCCCAGCCGAGCCGCAGCAGGTAATTGTCGAACGCCTCGGGCAGGATGCCCATCTCGTCGCGATACGCCTCGATGCCGACGGCGCCGTGACGCTTGGACAGCTTGGCACCATCGGGGCCGTGGATCAGCGGGATGTGCGCATAGATCGGATCGGGCCAGCCGCCCTCGATCGCGTCCATCGCGCGGTAGATCGGCAGCTGCCGGAACGCGTTGTTGAGATGATCGTCACCGCGGATGACGTGGGTAACGCCCATGTCGTGATCGTCGACGACGACCGCGAGCATGTATGTCGGCGTGCCGTCCGAACGGAGGAGGACGAGATCGTCGATTTCCTCGTTGCGGACCGTCACCGATCCCTGGACGCGATCCTCGATCGTGACCGCACCTTCCTGCGGCGCGCGCAGGCGGACGACATGGGGAAGATCGGGGGCCTCGCTTGCCGGACGGTCGCGCCACGGGCTGCGGATGCGGAGCGGCTTCTTGGCCGCCTGCGCCTCCGCGCGCATCGCCGCGATCTCGTCATTGGTCATGTAGCAGCGATAGGCGTGGCCGGCCTCGACCATCTGGTGCGCGACGCGGGCGTGGCGATCGGCGCCGGCGAACTGCATGACGACGTCGCCGTCCCAGTCGATCCCCAGCCAGCGCATGCCGTCGATGATCGCGTCGATCGCCGGCTGGGTCGACCGCACGCGGTCGGTATCCTCGATACGCAGCAGGAATTTGCCGCCGTTCGCCTTGGCGAACAGCCAGTTGAACAACGCCGTGCGTGCGCCGCCAAGATGCAGGAACCCCGTCGGCGACGGAGCGAAACGAGTAACCACGGGTGCGGCCGAAACGACGGCATCCGTATCAGATATTGCGCCCAACCGCGGGTGCTCCCAGACTGTAGAAACGATGGCCGGATCAGCCGTCGCCGCCTCTAGCATGCGTCCCCGGCGGCGACAAATGGGCGTGCCGCCCTGGATGGCGGAGCCGGGCCGGGCGATCGAACGCTGGCTGGAGGCGGAGCGCGATCAGCTCATAACCTGGTTGCCGGTCGGGCTTGGCGGCGGCATCGCACTGTGGTTCGTGCTGCCCGATCCCGCGGCATGGGGCACCGCGATCCTGGTGCTGGTCGCTGGCGGGTTGGCCGGACTTGCGGCGGGGCGCGGCGGGCGCGCGGCGCGGATGCTCGCGATCGGCGATTGTCGGGCATCGGGCTGATCTG
>NZ_JRVI01000167.1:0-4382 GCF_000783375.1 Sphingomonas sp. Ant20 | reverse complement strand
CGCCTCACGCGCCGCCCGCCAATGACGAGGAAGCGCTCAAGATCGCCAAGCGCCGCCGCTCGGGCGCGCGTGCGCGCAGCGGCGAGGAGACGAAGACCGAACGCGACACCCGCGGCTATACGACGATCGTCGACCCCGCCCGCATCCGCACGCTCGCCGCACGCGGCGCGTCGATCGCCGCGCTGGCCGCCGCGTTCGGAATCACTGCCGAAGAGGTCGAGGCCGCCCTGCGCGACACTCCCGAGGAATGACCAGGGCGATCGTGGGTGGATGAGGGCGGACGTCCGAACGCCCACGCATCCTACGCGACGAAGCGGTCCTTCAGCGCCAGCATCGCGAGCGCCGCCTTCGCCGCGCCGCCGCCCTTGTCGCCCTCGGTCGGGCGCGCACGCGTGAGCGCCTGCGCCTCGTTCTCGGTGGTCAGGATGCCGTTGCCGATCGGCAGGCCGTCCATCGTCAGCGCCATGATCCCGCGCGCGCTCTCGCCCGCGACGATCTCGAAATGATAGGTCTCGCCGCGGATCACGACACCCAGCGCGACATAGCCGTCATAGGTCTCGCTCTCGGCCGCCAGCGCGATCGCGCCGGGCACCTCGAGTGCGCCGGGGACGGTGATCGTCTCGTGGCTGTGCCCCGCCGCCTCGATCGCCGCGCGCGCGCCTTCGATCAGCAGGTCGTTCAGATGGTCGTAGAACCGCGCTTCGACGATCAGGATATGCGCCATCAGTTGGGAGCCTTTTCGGTGTCGAGGGGAGCGATCGGGCGTTCGCCGACGATCGACAGGCCATAGCCGTCGAGCCCGACCAGCGTGTGGTGGGTGTTGGTGATCAGCACCATGTCATGGACGCCGAGCTCGGTCAGGATCATCGCGCCGACGCCGTAGTCGCGCAGCTCTTCCATGTCCGGGGTGATCTCCGCGCCTGCCTTCTTCAGCACGGCAGAGGTGAACGCGTTGCCGCGCGGCCGGTTGATGACGACGATCACGCCCGCGCCCTCGTCGGCGATCATCTGCATCGACCGTGCCAGGATCCGGCCGCGATCGCCCGATTCGCCGAAGATGTCGGCGAAGGGCGACAGCGCATGCATCCGGACGAGCGTCGGCTTGGCGGGGTCGATCCGGCCCTTGACCAGCGCGACCTGCTCGGTGCCCGTCGCCTTGTTCCAGAAGGTCAGCGCGGTCCAGTCGCCGCCCCATTCGGACGTGAACCTGGCCTCGGCGCGCTTCTCGACCAGATGGTCGTAGCGGCGGCGATAGGCGATCAGGTCGCGGATCGTGCCGATCTTGATATTGTGGAACTGCGCGAAGGTGACGAGGTCGTCCATCCGCGCCATCGTCCCGTCCTCGTTCATGATCTCGCAGATCACGCCCGAGGGGTTCAATCCGGCCAGCCGCGCGACGTCGACCGCCGCCTCGGTATGCCCGGCGCGGATCAGCACGCCGCCGTCGCGCGCGACGAGCGGGAAGACATGGCCGGGGGTGACGATGTCCGCCTTCTGCTTGGTCGCATCGATGGCCACCGCGATCGTCCGCGCGCGATCCGCCGCCGAGATGCCCGTCGTCACGCCTTCGAGCGCCTCGATCGACACGGTGAACGCGGTCTCGTGCCGCGTGCCGTTGTTGCGGCTCATCAGCTCGAGCCCAAGTTCCTCTGTCCGTGCTCGGGTCAGCGCGAGGCAGATCAGCCCGCGACCGAACTTCGCCATGAAGTTGATCTTCTCGGGCGTCGCCATCTGCGCGGGGATGACCAGGTCGCCCTCATTCTCGCGGTCCTCGTCATCGACCAGGATGAACATCCGGCCGTTGCGCGCCTCGTCGATGATCTCTTCGGGGCTCGACAGATATCCATGCTTCAGGCGCCCGAGTTCGGCGCTGCGTTCAGCCGGCATTGACACGGTAATGCTCCATCCGTTGGAGATAGCGGGCAAGGACGTCGATCTCGATATTGACCGTCCGGTCCGTCTCGATCGTCCCGAGCGTGGTCACGCCCCAGGTATGCGGGATGATGTTCAGGCCGAACTCAACCGCCTTCTTCCCATCAGGGCCGTCGACATCGCGGACGGTGTTGACGGTCAGCGACACGCCGTCGATCGTGACCGATCCCTTGGCGGCGATGAACGGCGCGATGTCCGCGCCGGCGCGGACGGTGACGCGGTGCGATCCGCCCTCCTCGACCACCGACACGACCGTCCCGAGCCCGTCGACATGGCCGGTGACGATATGCCCGCCCAGCTCCTCGCCAAGCTTCATCGCGCGTTCGAGATTGAGCGGGCGACCTTGCGTCCACTGGTCGCGCGCGGTGCGGCTGATCGTCTCGCCCGAGACGTCGACCGCGAACCAGTGCGGCCCGTCGCCGCCCGCGGACTTGTCGACCACGGTCAGGCAGACGCCCGAACACGCGATCGACGCGCCCAGGTCGATCGTGGCGGGATCATAGGCGGTCGCGATGACCACGCGTGTGTCGCCCTGTTGCGCCACGCTGGTGATTGTGCCGATGTCGGTGACGATTCCGGTAAACATTATCCCTCGTTTCGCTCGCGCTCGTAGACCTCGACTCGGTCGCTGCCAAGTTGCCGTGAATCGACGATCGACCAGCGTCCATGCGCGCTGGAAAGATCGCCGAGACCAATGTCGCCAATGGAATGCCGGCCGTTCCCGATAAGAATCGGCGCGCGGTACAGCAGCAGCCGATCGACCAGGTCCGCGGCAAGGAACGCCGACGCTACGGCCGCGCCGCCCTCGACCAGCAGATGGTCGCCGGGCAGGGCCGCAATATCCTGCGGATCGGCGATGACGTGCCATCCCGCGTCCGCATCGGGCGCTGTCCGCGACAGCAGCACGCGGCGCGGTGCCCGCGATTCAAGCCCGGCCAGCCGCACGTCGAGTCGCGGCGTATCCGCCTCGAACGTCCCGCGCCCGACCAGAATCGACTCGTGCCGACTCCGTTCGAGATGCGCATGCGCGCGCGCCTGTGGCCCGGTGATCCAGCGGCTTGACCCGTCCGCCATCGCGATACAGCCGTCGAGCGAGGTCGCAAGCTTCAGCGTGACATGCGGCTGACCGCGAGCGAGTCGTGTAAGGAACCCCGCCATCGACCGTCGCGCCTCGACGCGCGCACACCCGTCTCGACGCGGATCCCGGCGTCGCGCAACCGCGCCAACCCGCGCCCTGCGGTTCGCGGATCGGGATCCTGCAACGCCGCGACGACCCGCGCCACGCCCGCCGCGATCAACAGGTCGCTGCATGCCGGCCCGCGCAGCGATTCATGCGCGCAGGGTTCGAGCGTCACATAGGCCGTGGCTCCCCGCGCCTTCGCGCCCGCCTGCGCCAGTGCCATCGCCTCGGCATGCGGCCGACCGCCTGCTTGCGTCCAGCCGCGCCCGACGACGCGCCCGTCCGAGACGATCACGCAGCCGACACAAGGGTTGGGTGCCGTCCGCCCACGTCCCCGCGCAGCTAGCGCCAGCGCTGCCCCGACAAACCGGCCGGATTCGATGGTCAGATCCCCAGCGCCTTCAGCTTGTCGTCCATCCGCTTGAACGACGCGCGGGTTTCCTCCTCGCGCTTCTTCTGCTCAGCCAGGCGCGCGGCCTTGATCGGCGCGTCGATCTTCTGCTGCGCGACGATCTGCGCATCGGTGCGATCCGCGGGCCATTGCTCGACATAGACGATGTTCGGCCGATACTCGCGCTCGGCATAGCTGTCCTTCGAGAAGGCGTAGATCAGGAAGCCCGTGACGAGCATCGCCAGCGCAAGAAAGCCAAGCTCGTACGGCTGCCGGCCCCGGAGGAACAGGCGGAGGTCGCGATAGGCGCGGACCGGCGAGAAACGACTGAAAGAGCCCATCGCGCAAAGATAGGCATGCAGGCCCCCCAAGGCCAGTACCTTGGGCGACGACCCGGGGGGCCGACCTGCAGGCCCATCCTTGCGGCGGGTCGTCGCCCGCGGCTCAGTTTTCCAGCACGAACGACAGGTTCATCGTCTTCCACGCTTCGACCGCGACCCCGTCGCGCGTCGCTGGCCTGAACCGCCACTTCGTCAGCGCCCGGTCCAGCGTCGCGCGATAAAAGGCGTCGCTGGTGGCGGTGACCCGCTCGACCTGTTTCACGCGCCCGTCCGCGCCGATCAGCACGCGCAGGACGACTCGCCCCTCGCGCCCGGCCCGGCGTTCCTCGGACGGATAACCCGGCTGGAAATCCGCGGCATAGCGCGGGTCGATGCCCGGCTGGACGAACAGGGGCGACGGCTTGGGCGGATCGACCGCCACGCTGCCTGTGCCCGTGCCGACGACGTCGATCGGCGGGTTGAAGGGCAGCGGGTCGGGCACAACCTCGAACCCCTCGGTGGCCGGCGTCGGCACCTGCCGGACCGGTGCATCGGCGGG
>NZ_JRVI01000166.1:0-2518 GCF_000783375.1 Sphingomonas sp. Ant20 | reverse complement strand
TGCGGCTGCGCTTGGCCTTGATGCCCCAGAGCAGCCCGGCGATCACGAAGAGCGCGAGCACCGCGATGATCGCGAAATGGATCGTCGTCAGCGTGGTGATGCCGTCGGGGGAGCAGGCTGTCGCCCGAGGCGGACGTCGCGGAAGTTTCGTTCATTTGCCTATAGTAGCGGGGTGGGTCGGGGGGGGCGAGACTTAATGCGCGTTGGCGGTGGTATCAGTGGCGTTGCGTTTGGGGATGCGCCCCACCCCAACCCCTCCCCTGGAAGGGGAGGGGCTTTTGCTTCGGGTCAGCGGGTGAGTTCGCGCCAGCCTATGTCGCGGCGGTAGAAGCCTTCTTCGAAATCGATCGCCTCGACCGCGCGGTAGGCGTTGGCCTGGGCGGAGGCGAGGTCGTCGCCGGTGGCGGTGACCGCTAGGACGCGGCCGCCCGCGGCGACGAGGCCGCCATCCTCGAGCCGGGTGCCGGCGTGGAAGACGGTGCCGCCCGCCGCGCGTGCCGAATCGAGGCCGATGATCGCGCCGCCTGCCTTTGGCGTGCCGGGATAACCCTCGGCCGCCATCACCACGGTCAGCGCGGTGGCGGCGCTGAAGCGGGCGGGGGGCAGGTCGGCGAGGCGGCCCTCTGCCACCGCGAGCATCGTCGCGATCAGGTCGCCCTCGAACCGCATCATCAGCACCTGCGTCTCGGGATCGCCGAAGCGCGCGTATATTCGATCAGCTTGGGGCCCTGCGCGGTGAGCATGAGGCCGGCATAGAGGACGCCGCTGAACGGGATCCCGTCCGCCGCCATCGCGGCGACGGTGGGGGCGACGATCTCGTCGAGCGCACGCTGTTCGAGCGCGGCGGTGAGGACGGGGGCGGGGCTGTAGGCGCCCATGCCGCCGGTATTGGGGCCGGTATCGCCCTCGCCGACGCGCTTGTGATCCTGCGCCGAGCCGAACGGCATCAGCGTAGTGCCGTCGGTGAGGACGAAGAGGCTCGCCTCCTCGCCTTCGAGGAATTCCTCGATCACCGCCTCCGCCTCGCCGTCCGCGAACAGCGCGTCGAGCGCGGCGTCGGCCTCGGCGCGGGTGAAGGCGATGACGACGCCCTTGCCCGCGGCGAGCCCGTCGGCCTTGATGACCACGGGCAGCGAGAAGGTGCGGGTGAGCGCGACGTCGGCATCTGCACGGCTCGCGACGCGGACATAGCCCGCGGTCGGGATGCGGCGCGCGTGCACAGATCCTTGGTGAAGCCCTTCGACCCTTCGAGCTGGGCGGCGGCCCTGGACGGACCGAAGACGGGGATGGCGGCGGCGCGCAGGCTATCAGCGAGGCCGTCGACGAGCGGCGCCTCGGGGCCGATCACGACGAGGCCGATGGCTTTCTCGCGGACGAAGGCGACGACGGACGCGTGATCCGTCGCATCGAGACGCACGAGCGTCGCAAGGCTGGCAATGCCGGGGTTGCCCGGCGCGGCATAGAGCGTATCGAGGCCTGGAGAAAAGCTGGCCGATTGCACCAGCTTCCACGCGAGCGCATGTTCGCGGCCCCCCGAGCCTAACAGCAGGACGTTCATGCCCGATCCCTTTTCCGATGACGTCGTGTCCAGCGACATGCTGGCGAGCGATATGGGGCGGCTGGTAGCCGAGCCGGTCGCCGGCGACAACGCACTCGCCATGTCGGTCGGCGAACTCGCGTTCAAGCTGAAGCGGATGGTCGAGGGCGAATTCGGCCATGTCCGCCTGCGCGGCGAGATTTCGGGATGGAAGCGCGTGGCGTCGGGGTATTGCTACATGGCGCTGAAGGACGATCAGGCGGTGATCGACGGCGTGATCTGGAAGGGGAGCGCGGCGCGGCTCGCCTTCGTGCCGCAGGACGGCGTCGAGGTGATCGCGACGGGCAAGCTGACGACCTATCCGGGGCGGTCGAAATACCAGATCGTGATCGACCGGATGGAGCTGGCGGGCGCGGGCGCGCTGATGGCGCTGCTCGAGAAGCTGAAGGCGAAGCTCGGCGGCGAGGGGCTGTTCGACGCGGCGGCCAAGAAGCCGCTGCCGTTCATGCCGCAGGTGATCGGCGTGGTCACGTCGGGGACGGGCGCGGTGATCCGCGACATTCTCCACAGGCTCGAGGATCGCTGTCCGACGCACGTCATCGTCTGGCCGGTCAAGGTGCAGGGCGAGGGATCGGCGGCCGAGATCGCCGCGGCGGTGCGCGGGTTCGATGCGATCGCGCCCGGCGGACCGGTGCCGCGCCCCGATCTGGTGATCGTCGCGCGCGGTGGCGGGTCGGTCGAGGATCTCTGGTCGTTCAACGAGGAGGTCGTCGTGCGCGCGGTCGCCGCCTGCTCGATCCCGATCATCTCCGCGGTGGGCCATGAGACCGACACGACCTTGTGCGACTATGCCGCCGACCTGCGCGCGCCGACGCCGACCGCGGCGGCCGAGATCGCGGTGCCGGTGCTCGCCGACCTGAGGCTGACGATCGACAGCCACCGCAACCGGACCGAGCGGTGTGCGCGACGCTATGTCGAGCG
>NZ_JRVI01000165.1:0-2060 GCF_000783375.1 Sphingomonas sp. Ant20 | reverse complement strand
CCTCGGGCGTGCCCTCGTCGGGCGCGACCGATTCGGCGGGCGTCTCCGCCGATTGCGGCGCGGTCGCCTCGAGCGCCACGTCGGGCACCAGGCTGATGTCGATCGGCTGCTGGACAGGCTTGGGCGGCTCGGGCGTGTCGAGAAACCCGACCGACAACAGCGCGAACAGCACGACATGCCCGACCAGCGCGACGCCGAATCCGATCTTTTCGGAGCGATCCATCACCAAGGGCCCATCACCGCCGCGACATCAGTTGGGGGTGCCCTCGACCGTCACCAGCGCGACGCGGTTCAGCCCGGCGCGGTTGAGCTCGCCCATCACGCGCATCACCCGGCCGTAATCGAGCTTGCGGTCCGCGCGCAGCAGCACCTGCGGCTCGTTGCCGACCGCCCGGCTCGCCGCGATCGACGCGAGCCGTACCGGCAGCGCGTCCTCGCCGATCTGGTCCTGATCGATGAACACCGCGCCCGTCGCATCCATCGAGATCTCGACGGGTTTCTGCTCCTGGTCCAGTGCCTTGGCACGCGCATCGGGCAGGTTCACCGGCACGCCTGCGGTCATCAGCGGTGCGGTCACCATGAAGATGATCAGCAACACCAGCATCACGTCGACCATCGGCGTGACGTTGATGTCCGCCATCGGCGCGCGCCGCCCGCGACCGCGACCCGAAGGAAGGTTCATCGCCATCTACGCGCCTCCCGTGCACAGCACCGGCCGGCCGCTCATCGCGCGCCGTCCAGCTGCCGCGACAGCGTCGCGTGGAAGCCGTCGGCAAAGCGGTTGAGGCTCGCCTCGATCCGGTTGATGCCGTGGCTGAAGCGGTTGTACGCGATCACCGCCGGGATGGCCGCGAACAGGCCGATCGCGGTCGCGAACAGCGCTTCCGCGATCCCCGGCGCGACGACGGCGAGCGAGGTGTTCTGCGCCGCCGCGATGCTCGTGAAGCTGCGCATGATGCCCCAGACGGTGCCGAACAGCCCGACGAACGGCGCGACCGACCCGACCGTCGCCAGCACGTTCAGCCGGTCCGACAGCGTGTCGATCTCGTGAGCGACCGCCGCACCCATCGTCGTGGCGAGCCGCTCGCGCGTCCCGGCCTTGTCGATCGTGCCGCCCGCGGTCGACCGCCGCCACTCGGTCACCCCGGCCGCGAACACGCGCGCCGACGGCAGGTCGGTCTCGCTCTCGGCCTTGTAGAACACGTCGATGTCCTCGGCCTTCCAGAAGTCGCGCTCGAACCGCACCAGCCCCTTGCGCGTCTTGCCCAGCCGCCGCCAGAACGCGACGATCAGCGCCCAGGTCCAGACGCTGGCGAGCAGCAGCCCGATCATCACGCCCTTCACGACCAGATCGGCCTGTAGGAACAAGTGGATCGGCGACAATGTCGCGCTATCCATAGTCAGAACCGGATTCATGCTTCCCCCTGCCAGACAAGGCGTTCGTAGATGTCAGTCCATGCGCGCGGCTGGCGTCGCGGCCGGCCGTTGGGGGCGATCAGCGCCGCCACCACGTCCGCCTCGGCCAAGACAAGCCCGCCGCACATGACTCGTTGATGAATGGCGACGCTGGCCGCGCGGACCTGCGTGATCCGTGAGACGATCACCAGCGCATCGTCGAGCCGCGCGGGCGCGGCATAGCGGATGGCGAGGCTTGCGATCGCATAGGAGCCCTCGCCCGCCTCGAACGCGGCGCGCTGGTCGATCCCGCCGACGCGCAGCATGTCCGACCGCGCGCGCTCCATGTAGCGCAGGTAATTGGCATGATAGACGACGCCCGACAGGTCGGTGTCCTCGAAATACACGCGCAGCGCGAACCGGTGCTCGCGCCCCGCAAAGCGCCCTCCCGCCGGTTGATCCTGCTCTGCGTCAGCCATTCCGGGGGCTGTTAACCCAAGCATCGCCGCGAAGAAAGCATTCGCGTCGCCCGGCCCGCGGTTTCGCACCCGCGCAGGCGGATACGACTCGTCTTATTGCAGGACGCCCGGATCGACCTGCAGCTGCGGACGCGGCGCGACGGGAAGCGGCGGCTGCGTGACGGGCCGGAGCTGCGCCTGCAACCC
>NZ_JRVI01000164.1:0-6646 GCF_000783375.1 Sphingomonas sp. Ant20 | reverse complement strand
GCGGCGCGGATAGGTGCGCCGACGCGGCGGAGCGTCATAGGTGTCGGATCGGGCGGCGACGCTGCGATCGCGCGCGTCGTTCGCGGAGCGGTCCTGCGGGTCGGCGGGTGGGAGGCGCTGGATCCGTTCGAGCGACTGTGGCGGCGGCCCGCGGTCGGACCGGACCGGCGTGTCGACGCTCGGGATGCACCCGGCGAGAGCCAGCGCCGCGCCCAGGATCGCGGCGGCGCGCGTCACGCGTAGGCGCGTCCCAGCATGTCCAGCGACTCGGCATGCGTCAGATCGAGATGCAGCGGTGTGACCGAAATATAGCCGTCCGCAATCGCCTCCAGATCGGTCGAGTGAAGCGGCGTCTCGACCGCGCCGCTCAGCGCGAACCAGTGATACTCATAGCCGCGCGGGTCGGTGTTGGTGACGATCTGCAACCGGCCATAGTCGCGCAGGCCCTGGCCGACGACGCGAATGCCGCGCACCGCATCGGCCGCACCGACGGGGAAGTTGACGTTGACGAGCGTCCGGGGGGCGAGCGGCGCGTCGAGCAGCGGGCGCAGGACGCGTTCGCCCCAGGCGGCGGCGACCTCGAACGGGACCGAATCGCCCATGCCTTCGCGGCTATAGACCTGGCTCAGCGCGATCGACCGGACCCCGGCCAGCGCACCCTCCATCGCGGCGGAGACGGTGCCCGAATAGGTCACGTCCTCGGCGAGGTTGGCGCCGCGATTGACCCCCGAGAGGATTAGGTCGGGGGGGCTGTCCTTCATGATGCGGGCAAGCGCCATCATCACCGCATCGGTCGGCGTGCCAGCGACGGCATAGCGCTTCTCGGCGAACTTGCGCACGCGCAGCGGTCGCGACAGCGTCAGCGAATGGCCCGCGCCCGACTGTTCCTCCGCCGGCGCCACCACCCAGACATCGTCGGACAGCGTCGCGGCGATCGCCTCGAGCACCTTCAGCCCGCGCGCATGATAACCGTCGTCATTGGTCAGCAGGATCCGCATCAGGCAGCGGGCTCGAGCAGGGTGAGGCCGCCCAGATAGGGCTGGAGCGCGGTTGGTACCGCGACCGCGCCATCCGCCTGCTGATAATTCTCGATCACCGCGACGAGCGTGCGACCGACCGCGAGGCTGGAACCGTTGAGCGTGTGGACGAACCGAGTCGCCTTCTCCCCCTCGGGGCGATAGCGCGCGTTCATGCGACGCGCCTGGAAATCGGTACAGGTCGAGATGCTGGAGATCTCGCGATACTGCGCCTGGCCGGGGAGCCAGACTTCCAGATCATAGGTGCGCGCCGCGGTGAAGCCCATATCGCCACCGCATAGGAGCATCCGCCTGAACGGAAGCTGCAACGCGTCGAGCACGCCCTCGGCGCACTGCGTCATCCGCTCGTGCTCGGCCTCCGACTCATCCGGCGTGACGATCGCGACCATCTCGACCTTGTCGAACTGGTGCTGGCGGATATAGCCGCGGGTGTCGCGACCGGCCGACCCGGCCTCCGAGCGGAAACACGGCGTCAGCGCCGCAAAGCGGAGCGGCAGTTCGCCGTCGGTCAGGATCCGTTCGCGCACGATGTTGGTCAGGCTGACCTCTGCGGTCGGGATCAGCCAGCGGCCGTCGGTGGTGCGGAACAGGTCCTCGGCAAACTTGGGCAGCTGGCCCGTGCCGAACACCGCCTCGTCGCGCACCAGCAGCGGCGGCGCGACTTCCTCGAAACCGTGATCGCGCGTCAGCCGGTCGAGCATGAACTGACCGAGCGCGCGTTGCAGCCGGGCGGCGGGGCCGCGGACCAGCGTGAAACGCGCACCGGACATCGCAACGCCCGTCTCGAAATCGAGCCCGATCGCCGGGCCGACGACGTCATGCTCGCGCGGGGCGAAGGCGAAGTCGGGCTTCGTCCCGCGTGCATGGACGAGCACATTCCCGCTCTCGTCGACGCCCGCAGGGACGTCCGATGCGGGCAGATTGGGGATCGCCGCGAGCGCCGCATCGAGCTCGGCGGTCAGCGCCGCCTCGTCGGCCTCGAGCGTCGGCAGCGCGGCCTTCAGCGCGGCAACTTCCGCCATCAACGCCTGCGCGCGCGGTTCGTCCTTCTGCGCCTTGGCCTGGCCGATCGCCTTGGACAGCTCGTTGCGGCGGGTCTGCGCGGCCTGCGCTTCGGCGATCGTCGTACGGCGGCGCTCGTCGAGGGCGACGAGCCGATCGCTGGCGGGGGCAGCGCCGCGGCGGGCGAGAGCTGCGTCGAACGCGGCGGGGTTTTCACGGATCAGACGGATATCATGCATGGCGCTAGGCTATGCCGAGGCCGGCAAGCGCGCGCAACCCGGTGCGCCTGCGGGACGTTGGGGAGGGCAGAGGCACAGATCAAAGAGGAGAAAGCCCGTGGATCTTCCGCACAAGTCCGTCGTCATGGTCGCCGATGGCCGCAAGATGCTGTTCCTGCGCAATGAGGGCGATGCCGCCTTTCCGAACCTCGTCGTCGAAGAGGCGGTCGAGCAGGAGAACCCCGCGACGCGTGACCAGGCGACCGACTCGGCCGGCCGCGCCTCGTCCCCGCAGGTGCCGCGCAGAGCTCGGTCGAACCCACCGATTTCCATCAGATCGAGGAAGACCGGTTCGCGGCCGACGCGGCCGAGCTGCTCAAGACGCGTGCGTTGAAGAACGATTTCGATTCGCTCGTCATCGTCGCGCCGCCTAGGACGCTGGGGGAGATGCGCAAACATTATCACAAGGCGGTCAGCAGCAGGCTCGCGGGTGAGCTCGCAAAGGATCTCACCGGGCATCCGATTGCCGACATCGAGACGGCGCTCAAGAACGCCTGATCGTTGCCACGCGATAGTTGAAAAAGGCCCGCAACCCGTTGTTGCGGGCCTTTTTTCATGTCCGAGATTTATGCAGGATCAGTCGGCGGCGCGCTTCGCGAACCGCGGCGGGCAACGAGGGCCGCGGCCGCAGCGCCGAACAGCAGCACCATCGGGGGTGCCGGAACGGGGGCGGGTGGCCCGCCGCTCGAGCCGGTGCTGCCATTGCCGCCGCCATTCGAGCCATGCCAGCCGCCGTTCGAGCTCCAGCCGCCGTTGCTGCTCCAGCCTGCGCTGCTCGATCCATAGCTCGACGACGAGGTCGAACTTGATCCGCTGCTGGTCGACGACACGTTGCCGCCCGAGCTGGTGCTGGTCGACGACGAAACGTTGCCGCTTGACGAGGAGGAGATGTTCCCGCTCGACGACGACGATACGTTGCCACTGGACGAGGAGGACACGTTACCGCTGGACGACGACGATACGTTACCGCTCGACGAGGACGATACGTTACCGCTGCTCCCGCCGCTGGCGGACGACGAGGTGCTCGACACCGACGCGCCGCCGGTGCTGGACGACGATCCGCCGGTCGACGAGGTGCTGCTGACGCCACCGCTCGAGGTCGAGCCGCCACTCGTGCTCGATGAACCGCCGCTCGTGCTCGACGAGCCTCCGCTTGAGGTCGACGAGATGACGATGCTGCCGCCAGAGCCGCCGCCGCCGAAGAAACCGCCGCCAAAGCCGCCGCCGCCAAAGCCGCCACCCGGGCCACCGCCGCCGAAAAAGCCGCCGCCGCTGTTTACCGGCACGGCGGTCGGGCTGCCGGCGCCGCCCACGAACGGGTCGGCGAACCCCACGGGGACCGGGGGCGCGTTGGCGACCGTCACCATGGCTGGCGCGCAGGCGGTGGTGCGTGTGGTGACGACGCGACGGATGCGGGGACGGGCGACGGCGCCGATCTGGCGGGGGACAACGCGCTTGGTCATCGTCTTGGTCTGGATCGCGCGCTTCGGACGCTCGGCGACATGGACGGCGCCGCCTCCGATGATCGCGCCTCCGCAGGCACACGCGCATAATTTGGCCAAGGCCATCCGCACCGACATACTCAAAGTCTCTCTCGTTGCCGACGCGCAGACGACGTCGGATCGCGTTCACGGCACTCGGACGCCGTGTTCGCACAAAGCGCAAAACAAAGCGTTAAGCGCAAGCGCCCATGACGTGATCTGGTGGTCATTCTTACAATATCGCGACGGGCGGGGCGCTCAATACGCAGACCGTGCCGTGGCGGGACAGTTGTCGCATCCAGGATCATGGCGACGGGCCCGTTCGCGGGACTCGCTTAGGCCGTCGGCGGGCGGTGTAACCCGGATGCATCGGTACGCAAGAATGTGTCTTCATTATCGATCCAAGCGCAAGTCTGCTCGCTTGTGGTCCGGAACACGTAAGACTATAGGCCCTTTCACCATTTGGGGGTGGCTTCGAGACGCGGCTTTTCGCGCCGACCGGCCAGAGGGAGAGTGGTATGGCAACGGTAATGAATCGCGTAGACGAGCACGGTACCAATCTTGCAGCAGCCAATGATGCCGATGGCTATCGACCGACGGCCGACGAGCCGTTCATGAGCCTGCGTCAGCAGGCCTATTTCCGGCAAAAGCTGCAGCAATGGAAGGACGCTATCCTGCGGGAATCGCAGGAAACCTTATCGCAGCTCCAGGTCGATTCGCTGCGCGAGGCGGATCTGACCGACCGGGCGTCGAGCGAAACCGACTGGTCGATCGAACTGCGGACCCGGGATCGCCAGCGCAAGCTCGTCTCGAAGATCGAGGCGGCGATCCGCCGCATCGACGATGGCGAATATGGCTATTGCGAAGTCACGGGCGAACCGATCAGCCTGGCACGCCTCGAGGCGCGGCCGATCGCGACGATGACCGTGGAGGCGCAGGAACGCCACGAGCGCAACGAAAAAAAATCTCCCGCGAGGACTGATACCGGGGCGGCGAACAGCGCATAGGCACGTGGTCCGCCTTCTGATATATGCGACGCATATCTCGACGTCGGGACACAGGAACACGGATGGACATGAGAAACCAAGGGTCGTTGGGCGCCGAGGGTGCGGCAGGGGCCGGCGCCGGGGAGTCCGTCGAGGATAGCGCAGACCTGGGCCAGAACCGGCCGGTCCGTGACAGTCTGCTGATGATCGCTCGGTTCAGCTATGCCGACGGTGCGGGTGTGTACGAGGTGCGGGTCCGCAACCTGTCCGAAGGCGGGCTGATGATCGAGTTCGATCGGCCGCTCGCTGTCGATACGCCGGTCACGATCGACCTGCGCGGGATTGGTGAAGTTACCGGACGGGTGGCGTGGTGCACGCAGGGCCGTCTGGGAATCGCGCTCGACGAGACGATCGACCCGATGAAGGCGCGCAAGTCGGTCGGGCAGGGGCAGACGACGCCGACCTTCGCCAAGCCGATCGTGTTCCGGGAGCCGCGATCGCGGTGACGTCGTCCGGTAGAGCGGGGCAGCGTTAGGTTGTCGGTGACGGTTGAATAGAGGGGCTGACTGAAGAGGCGGTGGTGGCGTGGCCGGCACCCCGCCAGTCCGGCTTTCCCGAGGGGGAAGGAATCGGAAAAGCCGGAACCGCGTGACGACAGGCCGATCGCCCGCCGCCACGAACGGCGTGGGGTCTAAAGGTTGGCGAGTTCTTCCTTCAGGCGAAGCTTCTGCTTCTTCAATCCTGCGAGCGCCAGCGCGTCGGGCATGGGCCGGTGTACCTCTTCGGAAATCCGGCGGTCGAGCATTTGATGCTTGGTTTCCAGCGCAGCCTGGTGCGTCGTTTGCATGGTGGAAAAACTCCTTCTGCATTCGTGTTGGGGTCCCGAGTAAACCATCGCCCCACCAAAAAGTCTTTAACGAAGATTGGTGAATCGACCGGGCGAGCCGTCGCGTGCGACGGGCCGAGTCCTGTGGCCCCCGACGCGCGCGCCGGGTAGTTTTTGGTGCTCGCGCAATGCCATGCATTTGCTAAGGACCGCGTAGCAGGGGTGGGCGAAGGGCATGATGGTGGACGAGGCACAGATCAGGGTCCGGCTGGACGAAATCCGGACCGAGCATCGCGACCTCGATTCGGCGATCGCCGCGCTCTGGTCACTCACCGTTCCCGACCAATTGCAGATCGCCCGGCTCAAGAAGCGCAAGCTGCGGTTGCGCGACGAAATCGCCGCGTTCGAGGACCAGTTGATCCCCGACATCATCGCCTGATACGTCCGGGCAGGCACGAATGCGGGGCGTGATTTCGGACAGCGCCTTCAAATCACGACATAATATTGATCAAGCGGTCGATCGGAGCGGCGCGTTTCGGGACACATCCCGGCGCATCGGTGCGTTTTCGCGATGGGCGCGGCGTTGCGGCTATGGCAGTCGAGCAGAATGATTGGACGACCGCCCGAACTGCCCCTGCAAGACCGCATGATCGGTGCACTGTACCGTGAGGCGATGCGGCTGGCCGAAGAGGCGCGGAACTATTTCGACGATACGGGACGGACCGACCGGGACGGGCTCGAACCGCTCGTCCGCGTCAGCCTGAGCTGTGAATCGCTCAAGGTCACGACCCGGTTGCTCCATGTCCTCGCGTGGTTGCTGACGCAGCGCGCGGTCCAGGCGGGTGAACTCACGCGGGGCGAGGCGCTGGATCCGGCGCGGCGGCTCGGCGAGCGCCGGTGACCGATGACGCGATGCTGGCGGCGTTTCCGCCCAGCGCGAGGGCGTTGATCACCGCGAGCATGCACCTACACCGGCGCGTCGCGCTGCTCGACGCCGCGCTCGATGCGCCACCCGCCGCGGGCCCCGCCTGCCGCG
>NZ_JRVI01000163.1:0-8766 GCF_000783375.1 Sphingomonas sp. Ant20 | reverse complement strand
ATCGCGCGCGCGATGGCTGCGTCGAGCGGCATGCCCTGGCCGAGCCCGGTGGCGATCCCGCTGGCGAGCGTGCAGCCGGTGCCGTGCGCGTGGCGGGTTTCGATGCGGGGGTTGGTCCACAGCGTTTCGCCGGCGCGGTGACGAGGCGGTCGGTGACAAGCGGGCCTTCGGCGTGGCCGCCCTTGATGAGCACGGCGGGCCCGAGTGCGCGTACCGCGGCTTCGCCGCCGAGCGCTGCGAGTTCGGGGAGGTTGGGGGTGACGAGCGTGGCGATCCGCATGAGGCGGGCGAAGGCGGCGATCGTGTCGGGGGCGGCGAGCACCGAGCCGCTGCTGGCGATCATGACCGGGTCGAAGATGATCGGTATCGGGTCGCGGGAAAACATTGACGTCAGGCGGTCGGCGACGGCGTTGGCGGTCAGGGCCGAGCCGATCATGCCGATCTTCACCGCGTCGACGCCGATGTCGGACACGACCGAGTCGATCTGCGCGAGGACGATGTCGGTGGGCACCGGGTGGACCGCCTGCACGCCGAGCGTGTTCTGCGCGGTGATCGCGGTGATGGCGGTCATCGCGTGGCCGCCGAGCATCGTGACGGTCTTGATGTCCGCCTGGATGCCGGCGCCGCCGCCTGAATCGGAGCCGGCGATGATGAGGAGTCTCGCGGTCATTGGCGGTGCCGGGCGGGGTTGGAGGTCATGGGTCGGGCTATGGCATAGTCGGTGCGGTGCGGGACAGGGCCATGCCATCGCCACCTCCCCGGCGGAGGCCGGGGCCCAGTTGGGGACTGCTCCTGACGGAGGGCAGCGATCCGTTACCTCGACCTTGCCAACTGGGCCCCGGCCTTCGCCGGGGGTGGTTGAGGTTTGGAGCGGGGTCTAGTGCCGCCGGCCCGAGGCGGGTCTCTGTGGCGGGGCATCGCCGAACCGGGTCGGGCGGTCGAGGAGTTCGCCGCCGCAATTGGGACAGCGCTCGTCGAGCGCGTCCGCACAGGAGGCGCAGAAGGTGCATTCGTACGAGCAGATGAACGCGCCGGGCGCGTCGGCGGGAAGCTCGGCGGCGCAGCGTTCGCAGGTGGGGCGCATCTCGAGCATCAGGCGGCGACCTTGCGGACGGCTTCGCAGATCCGGTCGACGACGCGCCCGACCTGACCCGGATCATCCCCTTCCGCCATCACGCGGATCACGGGTTCGGTGCCCGACGGGCGGATGACGAGCCGCCCCTTGCCGGCGAGCTCGGCCTCGGCCTGCGCGATCACCGCTTTCACCGCCTCGTCGTCGAGCGGCTTGCCGCCGCCGAACCGTACGTTCTTCAACAGTTGCGGCAAGGGTTCGAACCGGTGGAGCACCTCGCCCGCGCGCGCGCCCGAGCGCTTGACCTCGGCGAGGATCTGGAGGGCGGCGACCAGGCCGTCGCCGGTCGTGGCATAGTCGCTGAGGATGATGTGCCCCGACTGCTCGCCGCCGACATTATAGCCGCTCGACCGCATCTTTTCGAGCACGTGACGATCGCCGACCTGGGTACGGACCAGCCCGAGCCCCTGCGCGGCGAGATGGCGTTCGAGGCCAAGATTGGACATCACGGTGGCGACGAGGCCGCCGCCCTTGAGCCGCCCCTGCCGCGCCCAGCTTGCCGCGATCGTCGCCATCAGCTGATCGCCGTCGACGATCGTGCCGGTCTCGTCGACGACGATCAGCCGGTCGGCGTCACCGTCGAGCGCGATGCCGATATCCGCGCCGCTCGCGACGACCGTCTCGGCAAGCGCCTGCGGTGCGGTCGAGCCGACGCCGTCGTTGATGTTGGTGCCGTCGGGCGTGACGCCGATCGCGACGACGTCCGCGCCGAGTTCCCACAGCGCCGAGGGGGCGACCTTGTAGGCGGCGCCGTTCGCGCAAT
The DNA here is from genome assembly GCF_000783375.1 of Sphingomonas sp. Ant20. Taxonomy (NCBI): domain Bacteria; kingdom Pseudomonadati; phylum Pseudomonadota; class Alphaproteobacteria; order Sphingomonadales; family Sphingomonadaceae; genus Sphingomonas; species Sphingomonas sp. Ant20. The sequence goes on along the minus strand of NZ_JRVI01000163.1, from coordinate 6,871 downwards.
CGAGCACGATCCGCATCCCGTCGAGCCGCAGATTTTCCGGGAAGGTCGACTTGGCGAAATGGATGTAGCGCCCCTGCGCATCGTCGATCCGGCGCGCGCGGCCGATCTTGCTCGACGCGACCAGCGGCACGTCGCCGTCGATCAGCGCCTCGATCGCGGTCTCGGCCTCGTCGGACAGCTTGAAGCCGTCGGGGCCGAACAGCTTGATACCGTTATCGGCATAGGGGTTGTGGCTGGCGGAGATCATCACGCCGATATCCGCACGCATCGACTGGGTCAGCATCGCGACCGCAGGCGTCGGCATCGGCCCGACCATCACCACGTCCATGCCGACGCTGGTAAAGCCCGCAACGAGCGCGGATTCGAGCATATAGCCCGACAGCCGCGTGTCCTTGCCGATCACGACGCGGTGGCGATGATCGCCGCGCAGGAAATAGGCGCCCGCCGCCATGCCGACCTTCATCGCCATCTCCGCGGTCATCGGCGATGCGTTGGTGGCACCGCGAATGCCGTCGGTGCCAAAATATTTCCTTGCCATCGTCAATGCTTTCCGTCCGGTATCGCTCTCTGGCATCGCTGATAGCGCGGTGGAACACGAAGGGCGAGCATGTCGCAGACTACACGGATACTCGCAGCGCTGTTCGGCGGCATCGGGATCGGCATCGCCGCGGCCGCCTGGTCGCCGGCCCACGCGCTCGCGGCGACGGCGGTGACCCAGCCGATCGGCGCGGCCTGGCTGCACGGGTTGCAGATGGTGATCGTGCCGCTCGTCGTCGGGCTGCTCGTCACCGGAATCGGCGCGACGACCGAGGCGGCACGCGCCGGGCGGATCACGATGCGGGCGATGGTGATGATCGTCGTCATCCTGTGGAGTTCGACGATCATGTCCGCGCTGGTCATGCCGTTGATCCTCGATGCCTTCCCGCTGCCACGCGGGCTCGGCGCCGCTCTGCGCGCCGCGCTGACCGGTGCCGCCCCGGTCGGGCCGGTGCCGGGGATCGGCGCGTTCTTCGACACGATCGTGCCGACCAACATCGTCGCTGCGGCATCGAGCGATTCGTTCCTGCCGCTCACCGTCTTCGCGCTGACGTTCGCCTTTGCCGTGACGAAACTGCCCGACGATCGCCGCCGGGTGCTGACCGGCTTCTTCCAGGCGGTCGTCGACGCGCTGCTGATCATCATCAAATGGGTGCTGAAGCTCGCGCCGATCGGCATCTTCGCGCTCGCCTACGGGGTCGGTGCGCGCACCGGGACGGCGGCGTTCGGCGCGCTGCTGCACTATATCGTCTGCGTCTCGGCGATCGGCTTCATCGTCCTGCTGAGCGCCTATCCGATCGGGATGATCGCGGCCGGGTCAGCCTGGGCCGGTTCGCGCGTGCGGTCGCGCCGGCGCAGGCGGTCGCGATCAGCACCCAGTCGTCGCTCGCCTCGCTGCCGGCGATGCTGAAGGCCTCGACCGAGCTCGGCGCGTCGCCCGCCACCGCCGGGATCGTCCTGCCGCTGTCGGTCGCGGTGTTCCGCGCGACCAGCCCGGCGATGAACCTCGCGGTCGCGCTGTACGTCGCGCACTGGCTGGGGCTGCCGATCGGGCCGGGGCAGATGGCCGCGGGCGTCGCGACCGCGGCGATCACGACGATGGGATCGATCTCGCTGCCCGGCACGATCAGCTTCGTCGCCTCGGTCGCGCCGGTCGCGCTGGCGATGGGCATCCCGCTCGAGGTGCTCGGTCTGCTCATCGCGGTGGAGACCATTCCCGACCTGTTTCGCACGGTCGGGAACGTGACGATGGACACCGCCGTCACTATCTCCGTCGCGGCGCGGTCCGATCACGGCGGCGGCGCCGAGGAGATTCCGCATGAAGTATCGCACGCTCGGCCCTGATTTCGAGGTTTCCGCGCTCGGCCTCGGCTGCATGCCGATGGCCGGGGTCGGCAAGGACATGTACGGCAGCGCCCCCGCCGACGAGAGCATCGCGACGATCCACCGCGCGATCGAACTGGGCGTGACGCTGTTCGACACCGCCGAAATCTATGGTCCGTTGATCAACGAGGAGCTGCTCGGCAAGGCGATCCGGGGCAAGCGCGACGGCGTCGTGATCGCGACCAAGTTCGGCTTCCGCTATGACGAGAACGGCATGACCGGCGTCGACAGCACGCCCGCCAATGTGCGGCGCGCGTGCGAGGGATCGCTCAAGCGGCTCGGCGTCGAGACGATCGACCTGCTCTACCAGCACCGCGTCGATCCGGGCGTGCCGATCGAGGAGACGGTGGGCGCGATGGCGGAGCTCGTCCGCGAGGGCAAGGTGCGGCATCTGGGGCTGTCGGAGGCCGGGCTCGACACGATCCGGCGCGCGGCGGCGACGCATCCGATCGCGGCGCTGCAGAGCGAATATTCGCTGTGGGAGCGCGGGGTCGAGGACGCAATCCTGCCGCTGTGCCGTGAGCTGGGGATCGGGTTCGTGCCCTATTCGCCGCTGGGGCGCGGGTTCCTGACCGGGCAGATTACCGCGCGATCGGATCTGCCCGAGGGCGATTATCGCCGCAACGACCCGCGCTATTCGGACGTAAACTTCGCCAAGAACATGGAGATGGTCGCAGTGGTGAAGGCGATCGCCGACACGCATGGCGCGAGCCCGGCGCAGGTCGCGCTGGCGTGGCTGCTGGCGCAGGGTGACGATATCGTGCCGATCCCGGGGTCGAAGCGCCGTGTCACGCTGGAGGACAGCATGAAGGCGGCCGAGGTCACGCTGTCGGCGGATGATCTGGCGAAGCTTGATGCGGCGGCGCCGAGGGGCGGCACGGCGGGGCCGCGCTACGGTGAGAAGGCACTGTCGATGACGCGGATCTGAGAGATCCGCTAACCCCCTAGAATCGTCATCCCCGCGCAGGCGGGGATCCAGACTGGCAAGCCGTGGTCTATCACGAACTGCAGAGTGTCTGGATCCCCGCCTCCGCGGGGATGACGGATTATTGGGAATGATGCGTTGGTAGGTCCAGCCGAATTACTGGACCCCGTGCATCCACTTCTTGATCAGCGGCGAGATGACCAGCAGCAGCACGCCGATTCCTGCCGAGACCAGCCCGATCGTCCAGAACACGCCGGCATAGGTGTCGAGGCTGACCTTCAGATTGGTCACCTGACCGCCGACCGTCTCGACGCTGGCGACCTGTGCGACGATGCCCGCGACATATTGCGCGACCGAGATCGACAGGAACCACACGCCCATCATCAGCCCGACGCGCGCGCGATCGACAGCTTGGTGATCATGCTGAGCCCGACCGGCGAGATGCAGAGCTCGGCGAAGGAGTGGATGAAGTAGAGCCCGGCCAGCCACCAGATCGCGACCTTGAACGTCGGCCCGACCATGCTCGCGCCCCAGACGAGGAACAGGAAGCCGACGCCGACGCCGATCAGCGCGATGCCGAACTTGACCGGGATCGACGGCTCGATGCCCCGGGCGGCGAGCTTGGTCCACAGGATCGACATCACCGGCGCGAGCGCGACGATGAAGAACGCGTTGAAGAACTGAGTCTGCCCGGCCGAAATGCTGAACAGGCCGAACACGCTGAGATCGGTGTTGCGGTCCGCAAAGAGCGTGAGGCTCGAGCCGGCCTGCTCGAACAGCGTCCAGAACACGACGTTGAAGACGATCAGCACCATTGCCGCGAGCATCATCTGGAACTCGCGCCGCTCGCCATTGACGAACGACCAGATCAGGATGCCCGGCACCGCGACCAGGAACGTGCCGAACAGCAATTTGCCCATCAGCGACAGCGAGACGATGTAGCCGATGATCCCGGACCCCGGCACCGGCGGCTCGGCGTTCATCAGGTTGACGAACAGCAGGTAGAAGATCGGGATGCCGAGCAGCGCGAGCGCATAGATGCCGAGCGCGCGGTCGGGGCCGCTGCGCACCGGCGGCTCGCCATATCCGTTCAGTTTGCCGCCATCGAACTGGATCAGCGTCCACGAGAACAGCATGCCGATCGCCGCCAGACCAAAGCCGGCCCACCAGCCGAACGCGACCGCGAGGAACGGGCAGAGCAGCTGCGAGAAGAGCGAGCCGAGGTTGATCCCCATGTAGAAGATCGTGAACCCGGCATCGCGGCGCTTGTCGCCCTGCGCATAGAGCTCGCCGACCATCGTCGAGATGTTGGGCTTGAAGAAGCCGTTGCCGACCGAGATCATGCAGAGTGCGAGCAGCATGATCGTGACGTAGAAGCTGCTGCGTTCCGCGCCCGATTCAAAGCCGCCCTTCTCGACCGTGCGCGCGGTCGATCCGTCGGCGGCGAGCAGCGAGACGGTGCCGTCGTCATTGCCCTTGATCTTCAGCCTGTTCGCGCCGTCGACGAGGTAGCGGACCTCGCTGTCGGCCTGTTCGACGACCTGGATCTCGTAGCGCTGGTTGGCGATCGTCGCATAGGGCTTGGCGGTCTCGCCGCCGAAGCACAGCAGCAGATAGCCCATCGCCATGATGATCGCGCCGAACTTCACCGCGCGCTTCGAGCCGAGATACTGGTCGGCGAGATAGCCGCCGACCAGCGGCGTCAGATACACCAGCGCGGTATAGCCGCCGTACAGCCCGGTCGCCTCGCGGTCGCCGAACACGAAATGCTTGGTGAGGTACAGCGTGAGCAGCGCGCGCATGCCGTAATAGCCGAAACGCTCCCACATCTCGGTGGTGAACAGTCGCGCGAGCTGGCGGGGATGGCCGAACCACGTCTCCCCGCTGGCGGGGTTCACATGGGTGATATCCGGTTCTCGCGGCGTATCCGCGGTCGGGGTGTCCACCATCTTTTACGCTCCCTGAAACGCTGGGCCGCCGTCGAACGCGGCGGCTTCATTGCGGCCTTACCTAGCGGCAAAGCCGGGACTGTAAATATCGGTGGCCGCGGGACCGCCCGCTAAATCGCGGATGCGGCTGTAAATTGCCGCGCCCCGTGCCTATCTGCGGGGCGATGTTCAACGACACTTCCAGCCCGCTTTCGCTGCTCGCGACCCGCCGTTCGGGCAAGCCGCGCGACCTTGTCGCGCCCGGTCCCGATGCCGACCAGCTCGCGCAGATCCTGGCGATCGCGGCGCGCACCCCCGATCATGGCAAGCTGGCGCCGTGGCGCTTCGTGGTGGTCGGCCAGGACCAGCGCACCACGCTCGCCGCGCTGATCATCGATGCGTACCGCGTCGAGCGGCCGACCGCGTCGCGGACCGAGATCGAGGCGCTCGACCAGTTTGCGCATCAGGCCCCCGCGCTGGTCGTCGTGCTGTCGTCACCCAAGCCGAGCCATATCCCCGTGTTCGAACAGGAATTGTCGACCGGCGCGGCGTGCATGAACCTGCTCCACGCGGTGCATGCGCTGGGCTTTGCGGGCGGCTGGCTGACCGGCTGGCCGAGCTATTCGGACACGGTGCGCGATGCGTTCGGCGAGGGCCATGAGCGGATCGCCGGGTTCCTGTTCGTCGGCACGCCGTCGCGGCCGCTCGACGAACGGCCCCGCCCCGATATGGAACGTGTCGTCTCGCGCTGGCGGCCCTAGGACTCGACGAAATGGCCAATTGCTGTATTAAGGCAGCATGACAGCGCTCAGCAGCGAAGACAGCCCCGTATATCTCCGCCTCCGCGCCACGATCGCCGCCGGGATATTACGCGGCGACTATCGCGCGGGTGATCAGCTGCCCTCGGTCCGCGCCTTTGCCGCCGAGCATGGCGCCAACCCGCTGACCGTCGCCAAGGCCTATCAGACGTTCCAGGACGACGGCTATGTCGAGGTCCGGCGCGGCGTCGGCATGTTCGTCCTGCCGGGGGCCGCGGAGGCCCTGCGCGTGGCGGAACGCGAGACGTTCGTCACCACGCACTGGCCGCGCATCCTCGGGCATATCGACCTGCTCGGCCTCGACGCGCGCGACCTGCTGGCGCACGAACGGGCCTGAGCCACCCCGCGGGGTGATCCCGCGCGGCGGGTGGCTCAGAACAGATTCAGCGCGGCGATGTCCTCGACGCTCAGGTCGATCCCGAACAACAGGCTCATGCGGATCCGGTAGACGCGCGGGTCGGTGATCTCGCCTGCCGCCGTGTCGGTGCCGGACCGCCGGCGATAGGTGCGCCCCATCAGCGACGCGAAGCCGTTGGGCAGGACGATGCTGGCGATCGCGGTCTGGGTGAAGCGGCTCGCGGGGGCGGTCGACGTCCAGTGATTGCCGAGCAGCAGGTCAGCGTCGAACACCTCGGCGATCGTGAAGCTGTATTGCGGCTGGAACCCGCCGCTCGCGCCGCGTCCGTCGGTGGTCATCGGATCGCCGTCGCGCAGCAGCATCCAGCCCTGTTCGCCGTGATCGCGGCTGGTCGCCTCGAGCCGGAAGCGCGCGCCATCGGGCGCGGTCGCCTCGGCACCGTCCGCGAGCGGGAGAACGGGGGTGTAGCTGCCGCCGAAGCCGGTGTCGGCGATCCAGGCCTGCCCGTCGATCGTCACCAGCGCGAAGGTGTGCGTGAGCGGCGGCACTTCGGTCGCGGCGATCCAGACGCGGGCGAGCACCGGGCGGGCGGCAAAGCCCAGCTCGGCGAGCGCGTCGAGGAACAGCCGGTTATGCTCGAAGCAATAGCCACCGCGGCGCGCGGTCACGAGCTTGGCGAACACCGAGGCACTGTCGATCGCGATGCCGCGGCCGAGCACGACATCGAGATCCTCGAACGGGATGGCGAGCCGGTGCGCCAGCTGCAACCGGCCGAGGCCGATCGAATCAAGCGTGGGCCGCGCGGGCATGGCGACACGGGTCAGATAGCGTCGAGATCGAACATCGGTCGGGGGGTCCTCGTTTGGGTTTGCCCTTACCGTGCGTGTGGCGCGGCCGTCGAGTGCTGAAGGGCGGGTGGGGT